>JAHELS010000051.1 GCA_024644085.1 Rhodopirellula sp. | reverse complement strand
TGATTGTTTTTTTGGAGCGGATGTGATGATGATGACACACCGACGCGCGTTTCTGGGTGGTTGTTCTGCGGCCGGATTTAGCTCGATTTTTGGCGCGCCGATCTGTCGGGCCCTGGCGAACCAGGTGCCAAAGGGTCCCTTCAAGCGTTGCGTCGTGCTTTGGATGGAAGGTGGCCCGAGCCAGCAGGACACGTTTGATCCAAAGCCGGGAGCCCGCGACTCGGTCGCAACAAGCGTTCACGGCGTCCGGTTTGCCGACACGCTGTCAAATCTGGCGTCGCGGGCCGATGAATTGTGCGTGGTCCGTTCGGTGGGAAGCCGTGAAGGCGAGCACACCAGGGCGACTGAATTGATGCATACCGGGTTTTCCCCCGTGCCGTCATTCCCCCGCCCTCCGATCGGATCAATGGTCTCACACAAACGCAATGATCCCGGATTCCCAAAGTACGTCGCACTTGGGGGCAACGGCTTCGGTCCTGCGTTTCTCGGTGCCGACAACGGTCCATTTGTGATCGGAGAACTCGACACGGCACGCGAGCAGCTTGCCCGGATCGAGGATAAGAAAGAAGCGATGGACTTGTTAACGCATTTCAACGCCCAATACGGGCAACAAGCTGTCTCGCCGGCACTGCAACAACGCGCCAGCAGCATCGAGGCGGTTCGACGTCTGCTCGACACGCCGTTTCCTGAGGCGCTCGACGTGAAATCCGCCAAGGCAGGCGACCGGGAACGGTACGGGGACCACGAGTTTGGTCGCCGCGTGATGACCGCGGCGCGATTGTTGCGAATCGGAGTGCCGTTTGTCGAAGCGGAGTTGCCAGGTTGGGACACACACATCGACAACAATCGACGGACCGATCAACTGTGTGGCCAACTTCAACATCCGTGGCTTGCACTGATCGACGACCTGCAACAAAGTGGGATGTGGGACGACACGCTGATTGTATGGATGGGCGAATTCGGACGCACTCCGCGATTGAATGGACGTGCAGGTCGCGATCATTTTCCTGAATCAACCCCCGTTGTTCTTGCCGGCGGCAATCTCGGCGGTCGCGTGATCGGACAAACCAGCGAAGACGGAACCCAGCGTATCGGGCAGAAGCACTCGGTTGCCGATTTGATGGCGACACTGCTGATGCTGATGGGTTTGGACCCCGAGGACTCTTACACGACCGATTTCGGAAGTCCCACGACGGCAACCGACGGCGGCAAACCGATCGGAGAGATAACCAACACGCACACGGGTTGAACGTGTTGATGTGGGCCGGAGCGAGCTTTGCAAGTTCCAGCAATCACTCGATACAATGCCGGAACTCGCAAAACTCGTTCCGGCCTACGAAGCTTTCGTTGATACATGCTCCCACATTCCGGCATTTCCCTCGACCGTTGGCTAATTTTTGGGGCCGTAATCGTTGCCCTCGTCACTGGCCTTGCATGAGGCTTGCCAGGCGGAGACTTCCGCCGCCAACTTTTTGACGAGTCGATCATGCGTGGCGGCCACGTTTCGCGATTCGCCTGGGTCCTCGCTCAAGTCATACAACTCCCATGACGTGCCGCCATCACCGCTGTACAGCTTGAAAATGCCTGAGTGCCACGTGATCTGCTTGCCCGACTGGAATCCAATCGGTTTTTCACGGGAGTTTGACTTTCCGGTGATCACGTCAAACAGCGACGTACCGTCCAGCGGTCGCGTATCGGGCAACTCGATCCCCAACACTTCCACCACGGTCGGCAAATAGTCGCTGGTGACTGCTGCGACATCCGTCGTGCCGGGTGTAACACGACTTGGCCATTCAAGTATTCCCGGCACCCTCACGCCACCTTCGTACAGCGAACGTTTGCGGCCTCTGAAATGTGCGGCGGAGCCGGGCGCTTTTCCGGTCTGGCCTTCGGGACCGTTGTCGCTGCAGAACCACAGCATGGTGTTGTCGGCCACACCGAGTTGTTTCAAGGTAGCACGCAGTCGCCCCACTTGTTCGTCCAACGCCGTGATACATCCGTAGTAATTTCGCTCGTACACGTCGTACTGCTCGTATTGGGCGACATGTTTCTCGCCGGCAACAACGGGCAAATGGGGCGCATGAAACCAGATCGCCGCGAAGAAAGGATGTTTCTCGCTTGCTGCCTTTTCGATGAATGGAATCGCTCGATCCATGATGATGCGTGAGTCGTCGCCCTCGAGGTTTTCGGTCACTTCGATTCCGGCGTGATCCCAGTAGCGTGTGCCGTAGGGTTTCGCTTTCGACTTGTCGACGATCGCATCCCAGGCATTCTTGCCGGCGTTGGCAGGTTTGATCATCGGATCGTACGTCGGCACTTTTGACTCCGTCACAAAGCTGTCGTCGTAACCATGCTGAGACGGTGGTGAGAAATGTTTTGCACCTCGCGGTCCACCTCGGTTCGCATCCTGGACCGTCTTGGTGAGCGTTCCGAGATGCCATTTTCCGAAGTGACCGGTCGCATAGCCGCGTTGCTTCAGCAATTCCGGCAATGTGATCTCGCCCTGTCGCAGATGTCCGGTGTTAGCGTTGTAGACGCCGTATCGATAGGGATGCCGCCCGGTCAAACAGCTGCCGCGCGTCGGACTGCAAACCGGCGCCGCGGAGTAGAAACGGGTGAATTTCAATCCGGACGCCGACATCGCGTCGATATTCGGCGTTGCGATCGGTGAATCGGGGCGAAAACAATTCACGTCGCCATATCCCAAATCATCGCACATCACCAAAACGACGTTTGGTGTCTCGGCCTGGGCCGAGGTCAGCAACAGCGAAAACAGGATTGCGATCAAAGGAGTGCGGAGCATCATCGATTCCATCGCTTGGTGGTAATTGTCAAAATGGGCGAGCACCCGAATGTTACTCGGTCGGAGGACGGGAGATTGCAAAATTTGCGTTTGCGCTAGTAATGCGTCATAACGATGTGTTGTTCGATTCAACCGCTTGTCGCCACGTTGTCCTCGGGAGCGCAAGATGACTCGTATCGTAACACTTCTATTGCCCGCTCTTCTTGGTCTCGGGGTTCTGCTCCCCGATAATCTCTCTGCCCAGAAGACGACGGGTCGCGAGGGGTTCACGGGTCGGCAGTTGTTCGAACATGAGTGGAAATGGACCGGTCCCGTCGCGCAACCGTCGAATCCCGCCGACGTCCGAGCGGTGGCACTGTCTCGCGCGGGACTTCGCAGCACATCCAACTTTCCTAAAGCGAGCAAGGGCGACGGCCTCGGTCCACTTCATAACGCGACTTCGTGCGCGCAGTGTCACGTCAACGGTGGCGCCTCGGGGGTCGATCATAACGTCACGCTGATCACGATCGATCCACGCAGTGAGGTGATGAGCAATTTGACCTCCGGCGGCAAGGATTTGATCGAGTTGTTTCCGGGCGTTCTTGGTGCCGGCGGGCGACTGATTTTCAATACCGTCGTCCACGATCGATCGACGCGAAGCGGGTACCATGAAATCCGCCAGGGGTTGACCGAGTTTGTCCCCGGAGGGCTCAGCGCCGATTGGTTTCTTCCCGAAAGCCGCCACTCCACCGCGATTGCCGCACAACCGGTTGTTGCAGGCCGCAACGGCACCGTCGATTTTTACTTGAGCCAGCGAAACTCACCCAGCCTGTTCGGACTCGGAGTGGTCGAGTCGATCAGCACAACACGACTGAAGGAACTCGCCAGACGTCAGGCGAGGAGTACCAATGGAAAAGTCACCGGTCGTTTCGCCGGCAAGTTCGGTTGGCGTGGGCAGGTGCAGACGCTCTTCGAATTTGTTTCCGGGGCGTGCGCCGGTGAATTGGGTCTCAACCTCGGGTCCGGCGTCGCGGCGGGGATTCAAGCAGACGACCCGGCGGATCCGCGGTACATCAATGTTCACGCGGACATGAAATCCTCGGAATTCACCAAGCTGGTTCGTTACGTAACGGAGTTGCCGCGCCCGGTCGAACGAATCGATCCGTCGTTGCGACTCGGTGATGTGATCGACGGTGAAGAGATCTTCAACAAGGTCGGCTGCGTGACCTGTCATATCGCCGACATCCATCCCGTATCGGGGATGTTCAGCGATCTATTGCTGCACGACATGGGTGCGGAGTTGCAGGCACCCTCCCCCGCCCCGATTGCCGACCTGACCGGAGTCACAAGACTGCCGGTTCCCCAATTCAAGACGCGCGTGTTTCGCAGACCCTCTTCCTCCGGCGCTGGATACTACGCGCAACCAAGCCCCGAGATCCCGGCCCCCTACCCAATTTCGAAGCCGGAAGAACCGCAATTTCCCCGCGGTTTGCTGCCCGATTCGGTGCACATGAAAGCGAGCGAATACCTGTTGACCTGGGACACGCTACAGCGCGAATGGCGAACGCCTCCGCTGTGGGGTGTGGCTGACACAGCCCCCTATCTCCATGATGGCCGAGCCGAAACGCTTGAAGAAGCGATACTGTGGCACGGCGGTGAGGCCAAGGATTCGCGCGACCACTTCGCCAAGTTGACCCGTGCGGACCGGGATCTCGTGATCGCGTTCCTCTCGACGCTGCGATCGCCGGAGAACACTGAGAATTAGACAACGCGCTCTGTGTGTCACTCCATCCAGGCGTTGATATTCCAGGATTTACAAGCACGCATGCGTGCTTGTAAATAGCCAGCATCGAGCATGAGCGCGGACAGTCAGACTGTCGCGGAACCGCTCAGAAGACGCTCAGCGGACGTAGACCGGATTCCAGCTGATTCGCCATGCTGCTTCTTTTGCATTGGCGGCGGAGTCACTATTGGACGAATTCACCGGGGGAAGCAATTCCTCGGTTTCCGTTCTTGCATCTTCGGACGATTCCTCATTGGATTCGTCATCCGCTTTCTCGACGTCACCGATTTCAACTTTGCGAAGTTCGGCTCTCGATTCACGGTCGCTCAGGCTCGGAGGCGACAGCACGGAATCACCGAGCGAATCGTCCGGTTGTGAAACGACCGGCGAACTGCTGATGATCGTTTCCGAGGGAACCGAGAACGATGAGTAGCCGCTGACGATCGCAGGACTGAAGGGATCGTAGTACGACAGCGGTGCCCGCTGCACGACCTGGCGCGGGACCATGACGGTTTCTGTGTAAGGCACATACTTTTGCCGTGTCACCGGTCGCATCACCGTCCGCTTCACGACTTCCTGTTCATAGTACTGAACCTGGATCGGCTCCTTGCGGGTTTCATACACCATTCGTGTATTCTGGACCGGAATCTTACGAACCCGTTCTTCGGTGATCCAGCGTTGTTGCTGTACCGGTACTTTACGTGTCAGCGTTTCGGTCACGGGACGTTGCACGACGTAAGGGACTTTCCGCACCTCGGTGGTGGGGATCATTCGGGTCGTCTGTACCGGGACGTTTTGCGTCATCGTTTCGGTATGCATGCGTTGGACCTGAACCGGAACGCGTTGGCTGACAACCTCGGTCTGCATTCTTTGAACTTGGACCGGTACCTGGACTTGCTGCACCTGAGGCATATACGAAGTCTGCGCGACTTGTTGGTTGATCAGGTTCGGGCGATAAGCGTACTGAGTTTGCACCGTCGGCGGTGTGACCTGGGGTGCCCAAGTCATTCCGGGACGTGTCCGCGCGAAAATCCCAAACGGTCCGGGCACCGCATAAGCGCCGCGGACCCACTGCAATCCGTATTGGACCTGGCCGGGTGTGACGACCTGCTGAGGTACGTATCCTCCCGCATCGACGACCTGGTTTTGCACCGTCGTGACCGGACTGTACGAGGTGTACTGCTGCGTCTGGAATTGAGTTTCGACAACGGGCCGCTGGACCGTGTACTGTTGGTCGCGGTACTGAGTCTCAACGACCGGTCGCTGCACGGTGTACTGCTGTTGATAGTACTGCGTTTCGACCACAGGCTTCAGAGTCGTCACGCGTTCTTCACGCTCGGCCGTTTCGGTGACGTAACGCGTTTGGGTCACCGTTTCGTCGCGATAAGAGGTTTCGACAACCGGCTTCCAAACGGTGTAACGCTCTTCGCGATAACTCGTCTCCGTGATTGGCTTGGCAACTTTGTACTCGCGTTCTTCCGTCCGAGTCTTCAAAACAGGCCGATAACTCGTCACTTCCTCCGGCACGTACTCCGTCTCATAAGCGATCCGGTAACGCTGAACCGTTTGCGGTTGCATCACCGTTTCACACTGCAGTCGATAGGTCGGCTGGAAACAGCAAGCATCCTGAGCAGATACTTGCGAGGCCACAAGGCAACCTGTCGAGGCGACGAGCAAGCGGAAGGGAAGGTTCGGTCTGCGGATCATGGTTGTGCTGCGGATCGATAGGACGAAACTTGGAAATCAGGAAACCGTGTCCATTGGAACAAGGCACCCGGTGTGCGCGCGAACCTGGTGGGCGGTCCTACGGCACCAACTCAAGGGTACGCAAGCGTGAAGAAAAATGTAGATGAAACCGGCGAAAAACGCGGGTTTTGCACGAGGGGTGGCCCGCAAAATTAGCCAGATTCCCACGGCTGTTCATTTCACGCTACAAGCGTTGCCATTTCGCAACACTGGACAGTTTGGCTGACCGTCAAACTCGAATAGCTATCAGCTAGCGTGCGGCTCGGTCGTCGACTGCCTTTTTCGCCCTGCCGGCGACTCCCGCGCCATGAACCCCGCCTCGGCCGATTCTCGGTCGGAAATGCGGGGTGAGCACGTCAAATGTGGCGCGCTATCAAGTTCCGCAAGAATGTCATAGCACCAAGAACGCGAACCCGGCCACCGCGGCGGATTGGGTCGCCAACGCCTTGCAATCCAGCGGGCACAGTTTGCACGGCTCGGAAATCGTCTGACACGTCCGACAATCCCCTCCCGCAGGCACAAGGCAACCGGGACGCTGACGACAAAGGTGATAGGGCAGCAAGAACGTGTCCGCGACGAACCTGGCTCCCGAAATCATGTTTTGAAAATGCCCACAACTTTCTCCGCACCGTTCCAATCGAGGCTGCTCGAAGTACAAAGGACGATGCATGAACCCAACGGTATATCGGTCCGGCAAGGGCGGCGACGAACCTAGCGCTGAAATGAGAATGGTTTCGCTCCGCGCCGAAGCCTTCGATCGATTCTCCGGGACCCCTTGGTCCACACCCCAGCTTAAATCGATTTCGCCGATCGGTTTTCGTAGTTTTGCCAAGTGCGATCGCGTCGAGTCACTCCGTCCACGGGCACTCTCGTCTTGACGATCGGAGCGCGCCTGATAGTTGATCGTTCGCCGAATGAAGCTTTCGTTCGAGGCCTGCTTCACAGCGCTCACGGGCTGAACCTGCTGTATCGCTTGGAGGTTTCCTGCTCGCCTTTCATCAAACGTCTGCACCTGGGATTGGGAACGGATCGGCCGCAGCTCCCCGGCCGATTTCGCCATCAATGCGCCCAGGCTGTTCCCCTTCGGAGGTTCGTCGCTCTCGACATTCGATTGGGTCGTTGCGATGCCTTGCGGTTCCAAGGCGGGAGCGGTTGCACTCGGGACGTCGGAGAGAAATCGAGAAACCGGCGCGTGTGGCGACTCCTCACCATGGGCGTGTCCCCTGAAGCTGAGCGAATCGATCGAGGTGGCCAACAAGGTTGCTATCAGAAGCAATGGTATTCGCATGTTCTTCGTTCGTATTCCAATAGGGCGATCCTTCGATAGCACGGCTCCTGGATCGAAAGCCGTTCTATTCGTCGATCCGCGGACGCCCCCGGAGCCATCAAATCCGGAATACTCGGCAAGGACGACCAAAACCCATTAGTCTGTGTAGACTCCCTGTTTTGCAATCGCGAGCAGACGCCGCCCATGCCTTTGTGCGTGGATTCGAATCGGTTTTTGCCGCGACTAACATTGAACGGTAAAGAAAACTACCGATCCGTTATTGGCGTCGCCGAGCCCATGCTCAAAGTCCAAGATTTCGCCCGCATGATTTCCGATGGAGCCCGCTCTGCGAGGCGGCGTCGAATCCAACGTTTCATTCGGGCAGGCTCTTTCCGCGAGTCGCCGTCGATTGAAAGGTTCCTGATCCCGCAGGTGCGAATGCTCGAGCCTCGAGTGGTGCTCAATGCTACCGCTGAGCTCAACATGCTGGGCCAGCTTGTGATCACCTCGGCGGCGGATTCCGACATCGTGAATCTACAAATTGATTCCGGCGGCGACTTGCTCCTGCGCGATGGTGATGGCGGAATCATCCCGATTGAGAATCATCCCGATGGCCCCAATGGATCCACCAATCCTCTCCGTCCTGACGACGTGACATCCGGCCAAGTCGTTTTTGACATGGGCGGAGGTGACGATGCATTGGATTTGCAACTGCCCAGCGGCCTCGACGTATCGGTGGCACCGAGTGACGGGGACGATTCGGCGATCCTTCGTTTCTCAAACAACCCGAGCACCGATAGTGACTTGATTGAGGTGGATTCCGAGCGAATCACGATTGATCCCACCACCAGGTCACTCGAATTATTCAACGACCAGATCGTGCTAAGGGGCGACGTTGTCGTTGGTGACCAGGCGCGCACGCAGTTGGGTGTTCCCTTTGGAAGCCTCGTCGTCGAAGGTCGATTGATTCTTGCGGGCGACTTGTTGTTAACCGGGCCAGGCACAGTCGACTTTTCTTCGGCGATCATCACTTCGAGCACTGCAAACGCGAATTTGCAATTTGCATTGTCGCAGGATCCTGCCAGCGTTGTTTCCATTGGCGGAGCGGATGATTCGGGCGGCGATTTTCTTTCGGATCTCCAAGTGTTGTCATCAGGCACCGCGACATTCACCGGCGAGCCTTTGTTGATTGGCGACGATTTGGTGATACGAGACGTTGCGGGTCCGACGGTGGTCGATTCCCAGATTCAGGCCAACTCGGTTTCGGTTCTGACGCCAGGTGAGGTCGCCATCAACGCACAAATTGTTGCCGACGGCGGTGGCATCACAGTGCTGACGTTGGACTCACTTGTGCTGCGAAGTGATCTGCAAGCAACATCCGGTAATCGGCTTGGCGCGATTCAATTGTTGGGCGATTCGATTGAACTGAACAACGCCGAAATACGGACGGCCGGGGCGATGGTCAATGTTTCCGGACCAGTCACCGTCGGCGGCGACGTTTTGATTGATACTGGCGATTCACAGAGAGCGGCGGTCGCCGGTGACGTTCAGTTCATCGATGCGATCGTTGGCAGCGATCAAGCGATCGACACCTTGCGCATCAATGCTGTGGGAGATCTGGCCGGTGGATGGGTGCGACTGCAGGCACCCATTGGCATGACTCCCGTTTCGACTGCCGCTGTCGATCTCAATGAACTTGTCGTCAATGCGGCCCGGATCGAAATCAACTCGGTCGGCGTGTCCGACGGCGACATCCGCCTGTCGGGTGACACCGTTCGTCTGTTCGGCAATGAGTTGCGTACCCGCACAACAGGTGACGTGGTCATCGATGGCGCGTTGCTGATTCCCGTCGGCAGCAGCACCGTTGTCGCGGCTGATACGGCGCGGTTCGAGTCGACGGTCCAGGGCCAGGTTGGGACGAACGACTTTTCAGTTGCCGCGGGTAACGCCGCGATTTTCGAGGGAGCGGTGTTGAGTCTTCGCGATCTTGATGTCGCGGCCGATCAGATTCGCGTATCGGGAGGAATCGACACAACCTTTGGCGTCGACGGTAACGTGCGTCTGGGCGGAAGTTCGAACGTGATCGTCAACAATGACTCCGTTGTGCGTGTTGGCGATGCGTCGATCGAAGTCGATGCCGGTGGCGGAATGATTGATACCGCAGATTCGACGCTTCAAAGTGATTCCACGGCCGTCGCAGTCACGCTGCGTAACGCCTCGAACGTATTGCTCGGCAATGTCGTAGCCGAAAGAGGCGAATTGGCGCTCGGTATCAACCAGGATGTCTCCGGCGAGATTCAACAAGCGACGGGCACCTCTTTGCAAGTCGATCGATTGAGTTCGGGAAGCGGCGGTTCCATCGACTTGAGCAATCGGGGAAACGAAATACGTTTGCTGAGATCTGTCATTACCAGTGACGGATCAATCACGATCGACTCGGAAACAACCATGGAAGCGACGGAGGTCATTTCCAACAATCTCGGGGGTCTCGATGATCCCGGCGGCAACGGCAGTCCTGCCAGCCGTGATATCCAACTGACCGTCCATAATGCTTCGAGCGATTTGCTGGTCGGGTCCGTCAGGGCGCTTAACGGCGCCGATGTGACCCTAATTTCCGACGATGACATTCTTGATACCGATCCATCGGATGCCAGTATTCTCTTTGCAGACGACCTGAGGGTGGAAACCGGCAATCTGTCGCCGGACCAGGATGCAAGTGTGCGGTTGACGACGCAAATCAGCGAATTGACCGCGCGGCTCGAGGGTACTTTGCGGGGTGATCTTGTGATCACGGAAGTCGACGCGATCACGCTTGCCTCGTCAGATCAATTGGATGCATCCGATCGCATCGTCACGGGCAATGGGCGCGTTTCAATCACCGCCGGGGGAACCATTAACGTCGCAAGCCGACCCGGCGGAGCTGCTGCGATCGATGCCGGCGGTGGACGTGCGATTGAATTGTCGGCCCAGGGGGCGTCGTCCGATATCCTTGTGCAACGAGCCATTCAAAGCGACGCGGGAACAATCCAGCTTGCCGCCGATCGCGATATTCGTTTGACGGCCGACGGGGATGTCTTGTCACGCGGCGGCGACGTCATTGTCCGAGCTGACATTGCATCGGCCGTGCTCGGCGGAGAATTCGAAATGGACGACGGTGCGGTCATCGACGCGCAATCGGGCACCATTTCAATCGATGCAGATCAGGACGTGGTTCTCGGCAGTCTGTTCACGACCAACGCCACCGACGATGCCGTCGTGATCACCAGCCGCTCGGCCGCACTGGTCGATGGCGGCGACCAGCATTTTGACATCGACGCGAATCGCGGGCGCGTGACGATTCGGACAGTTTCGGGGATCGGTCAAGGCGACGCACTGGAAACGCGCATCGATCGCATCGACACATCCGTTACTTCGGCCGGGCAGACGAATCTCGATGAAGACGACGCCATCGTGCTCGAATCGGTGATCACCCAAGACGGATCGATTACCATTCGCAGTGGACTGGGCAACGCTCCATCGGCCAACTTGTCCGGTACCGAATTGGGCACAATCACGGCGCTCAGTGTGTCATCACGAGGCACGGTGAATCAGGATGTCCGTCTGATCGCGGCCGGAAACACCAGCGATATTGAAGTCGGGTCGATCGTGGCCGCGGGCCAATCAGACGTCGAGTTGCAAGCCGGCGACGACATAATCAATCTTGGCGGCGCCGTGCCCCTGGTCGCCGACGATCTGGAGCTGACATCGAACAACCTTACGGGAGACCGTGACGCGGCAATCATGCTCGCGACCCGGGTCAATGATCTGCAAGGCCAGGTTCGGGGCATGATGCGCGGCGACATGGTGATCACCGAAACCGACGCGATCAACCTGGCAATGTCAGACGCGATGGGCGATGAAATCCTTCAAACGGGCAACGGACAAATCGTCATCACGGCCTCCGACATCACAGTGTTTGATAACTCGCCGGGCGATGACGGCGCGGACTTGAAGGATGATCCTGAGATCATCGCGCGGGGAATTGATCACGGACGAATCGAGATTATCGCCGCCAACGAATTGCGATTGCATGACGAGGTGCAGTTCCAAACCGAAAAGGAAAGAGCGGGTTCGCTCTACCCGATGCCCGCGACTCGGCCGAGCGCGGCGGCACCCACCGATGGACCACTCCGAAACGATCCAGCTCTTGCGATTAACGACCGTTCCGTCTACCTGCGGGCCAATTCGGTAGTCCTTGGCCAGCGGATCGAACTTCACACGGGCGACAACCAGGGCACGGCGAGGATCTTTTCGCCGCGTCCCGAAGTGCTGGAGCGAGTGATTGATCCCATAAGCGGCGATCCGGCGTTGCCGATGCCGCGCACCGATGGAATCCTGCCCGCTTTCTTTGATCCCTTCAGCGTCCGCACCAACGTGCTTGAACAGGCGGTGGTCAACGATTCGACGGGCATCCTGACGCTCGACATTGGACAGCAGGGCGAGCAAGGTTTGACCGTCGATATCGACTGGGGCGCACCCGAAGTGGATGACGAATTTGGTCGGCCGCGGAGGTTCCAACAACTCAACGGATTGTCGGCCGATGAATCGATCACGTTCGGACTTGGTGGACCCGACGGAATCGACCCCGTGTTCCAGGAACGTACGCCGGCAGATTCACCGCGGTTGCGGGTCGAGCATTTCTATTCCCAGGCGAACATTGTTGAAAGTGAACTCAACGGGCGCGAAGCGTCGACCAAGCCACTCGAAGTTCGCTTCGCCGTTCGCCATCACGAGTCGATCCTCGTCGAGGCATCGACCGTCCAGCAGGGCCCGGATCTGGTAATGGAGACAGATTTCGGCGGTATTGTTTCATCGACCGATGACCCTGGCACGCCTCGGGAATCGTTGCCCGGTTTGGAAAACGGACAGGCCACGTTCTTGATTCCGTCCCTCTCGATTCCCGTTGCCTTTTTTCCCGTCCGCGATGTGATCCCTGAAATCGAAGAGACACAGTTCCTGGTTCGCGACGAGTCGGCAGTTACTCTCAGCCAAGGCACCTTCGACACCTCCGAGTCGTCCTCGGTGCCGGTGCCGGTGCGTGACGAGTTTTTTCAAATTCGAATTCTTTCGCCTGATCCCGATGGCCAGGATCTCGCGTCGCCTCAGAAACTTCCCGACGATATCCTTGACGGCGACAAGATCCGGAGACTGTTTGCAGAACTTCCCGATGGACGTTACGAAATCGAGTATGTGCTCGGGGACGCGATCAAGCGATCGGTGTTGCGCGTGGACGTTCGTGGCGGCGAAGCAACCATTCCCGAAGACGGCCTGAACGAAGGGATTCTCGAGTTGATTCCGGTCGACGCGCGCGAGTTGCTTGAAATTCTGGATGGGGAGCATTCGAAAGATTCGGACGGATCTGAAGCAACCGAAGTGACGCCACCGGTCGAAGTTCCCGACGTCCGAGCGGAGACGACTTCGGATGATCAGGATTCGGCGAGCCAGGCTGCGTTGCCGGCCGACGCGGCATCGACATTGCCGCCGATTGCGGGCTCGGTCGCCGTCGTTTCGGCACTTCGTCGTCGCTTGAAAATGCCTCCATCGAAACGGTTGTCGTTTTCCGGCCGCTTCGCCCGGCGCATCGGCCGCTGACCAGGATTCGCAATGGCGATCGCTTAGAATCAAGAAACTCACACGAAACAGAACGTCTGGATTTGCGGAATCCCGAAATGGCGAAAAAAGAGACCCATGGTGACAGGGATTCGTCCCCCGATGATCCGGGCGAAGTCCGATCGAACGACTCGCAGCGAGAGGATCAAGTTCCAGTTGACGATACCGTTCGACTTGATCAGGGACTTTCGACACGCAACATCGACCCTCAGGACGCGGCACGCAAAGACGCCGCACCCCATGATGAATTACTGGAAGACGGAACGCCGCACGATCAATCGAATTCACAGCATGGTACTGGCGCAACGACCCTTGTTCCCGAGGTAACGGATTCACCGCCACCAACATCGAGCCCCAGCGGATCGGCATCGGCAGAGGGAGGCGAGGATGGCGAAGCAACAATCGACAATCTCGATACGACGATGCCCACGGTCGAATCCGTTGGGACGGGCCATCGGGAGGCTGAGCCCACGGAGAAAACGGTCGCTTCGAATAAGGTCGACGAGACGGTTGCGATTGACACCGTGCAAAGTTCGGGAAGCCAACCGGCAGTTTACCGCAGCGGTGGTGATCCTGCGCAAGCTCCCGAGCGAGGCCGCCGCGCCGATTCCACCGATGTCGATGTTGCGTCGATCATGACCAGCAGCGAGATCGGCAAGACCGTGAACCCTCGCGAGCTGTCCGCCCAGGAGGCGACGGCATGGAGCTCCGCGGTCGGCAATGACAAAACCGATCCGACGGTCCTGCCGCCTGCGATCGAGCGCACGATATCGGAGAAGCAATTCGATCTGCTGCGCCGTTGTGACATCGCGCCGTTAAAGAGTGATCCGCAGAAAGCTTCCGATTACCGTCTGGTTCGAAAACTCGGTCAGGGCGGCATGGGTGACGTATTCGTCGCCCGCCAAGGCTCGTTGGACCGCCTGCTGGCGCTGAAACTGATCAAACCGATCGAGGGCAAGAAACGCACCAAGCTTTTGAAAACCGGAAAGTTGGAAGCGGTCGAGGAAGAACGTCGGCAACAGTTTCTTTCTGAAGCGATTGTCACCGGCGACCTTGACCACCCCAACATTGTTCCCATTCACGACGTTGCGTTGACGTCGGAGAACGAATTGTTCTACGCGATGAAGCGTGTCGTCGGAACGCCCTGGTCCGATGTGATCAAGGAGAAAAGCCGGGATGAGAATCTCGAAATCCTGTTGAAGGCGGCGGACGCCATCGGTTTCGCCCACACGCGAGGAGTCGTTCATCGCGACATCAAGCCCGAGAATATCATGCTCGGCGACTTTGGCGTCGTGATGGTAATGGATTGGGGCTTGGCGCTGCCGACCTCCGAATACGAAAAACAGGAATCGATCTTCGCCAGTTCGGGGCTCGGTGGTACGCCCGCTTTCATGGCTCCTGAGATGGCGACCGGTCCGCTCGAGCATATAGGGCCGGCCGCCGACATCTACCTGCTCGGCGCCACCCTCTTCATGGTGATCACCGGGCACGCGCCGCATCATGCCAAAAACGTCACCGAGTGCCTCCGCGCGGTCAGGGAAAACCGTATTCGCGAAGTCCCCGAGGCAAAGAAAGGTGAATTGCTGGACGTCGCACTCAAGGCGATGGCGGCAGATCCTGCGGATCGTTTTCCCGACGTGGAATCTTTCCAGCAGGCGATTCGCGATTATCGATCCCATGCCGAAAGCATTTCCTTGACGCAGCGTGCGTCCGAGGACCTGGATCATGGCAGAAGCACTCGAGCCTACAACGATCTAGCCCGTGCGGCGTTTCGATTTGAAGAAGCGATCAAGTTCTGGGACGGAAACGTAAAAGCGCATCAGGGACTTGCCGAAACACGACTGGTGCACGCCGGCGCGGCTTACGACAACGGCGATTTCGACCTCGGCTTGTCGCTGCTTGACGAGAACGAATCTGAACACCAGCCGCTGCTCGAGAAGTTACGTTCCGGTCTGCGTGAACGAGAATCGCACCACAAGCGATTGTCGATCATGCGCAAGGCGGCCGCCGCAATGTTGGCCATCATCATTGTCGGTGGCAGCGTGGCAATGTATGTGATCAACAGCAAGTATGAAGAGGCCCAGGAAGCGCGCGATGATGCGACACTGGCGCTTCGCGGTGAAGAGCGGGCAAAGGTGGAAGCCCTCGCATCGGCTGCCAGCGAGAAAAGAGCAAAGGAAGTTGCTTTGCTTGCCGGTGAAAAGGAAGAGGCGGCGAAGAAGACAGCTCTGGCGGCTTTGGCTAACGAGCAAAGGGCAAAACAAGAAGCGATTGATTCAGCTGCGGCAGAAGCGAAAGCGAAAAAAGAGGCGATCATCGCTGCCCAAATGGAAAAGGCGGCGAAGGAAATTGCCGAGGGGCTGAAAAGACAGGCGGAATCGGCTCGCGATGCCGCGCGTACGGCCCAGCGTCAAGCGGAATCACTGCGTGCCCGCGCCCAATACGAAGAATACGTTTCGAAAATTGGGTTGGCCAAGGCCCGGCTGGAACGTAACGAAGCCGATGGGGCCCGCGAGATTCTCGAGCAGATTCGTGATTTGCCCGTCGTGGGGAGTGCCGACGCGTGGGAGTGGCGATGGCTCTGGCACCAGGCTAACCAGTCCGATTCGAGCGAGAAAACGAGCGCCGCTGTGATTGATCTCTCGATCGCCGCCTCAGGCAACCGAGGCGCAGCCGTCCTCAGCAACGGTAGTGTCGATCTGATTACGCTCGAGGATGGCGTTTTGACGGGTCGATTTCCATTGGATGCGACTTCGTACTCGGACCTCCGCGCCACATCCGCCACTTTCTCGCCGGACGAATCGGTGCTTGCCATTGGTTCCGCCTCGGGCGAGATTCACTTGATCGCCAAAACTGGTGAAACATCGGTGTTACGCGCACATCGCGACCGTGTCAACGATCTTCAGTTCACGACCGACGGCATGCTCGTCTCGGGATCGGCTGACCGAACGGTTCGTGTTTGGGATTCACTCTCTGGTACCGAGTTGACAGGCAACGAGGCGTGCTGGCATATCTCGCCGGTGGTTGGACTCGCGACCGCCGGCGACGCTTCGTCGTTGACCGTCGCGGCTGCGATTTCGGATAACGAAACGGGCCGGATCGCTGTTTGGGATTTGAGCCGAAGCGGTGACAAATTGTCGGTACGTCGGCGCGGAACGTTTAGCAACCATCGGCATCCCGTTTCATCCATTGCACTTTCACCCGGCGGCCAACTTGCTGCTTCCGGCGACATCGACGGCAATGTGTTGGTGTGGGATCCAAAGCGTGTCCGTGATGTTGATTACGCCGAATCAATCCGGCGATCATTGGGGCTGCTTGATGACGAATCGCCACGACGCGCCACCGAGCCCGCGTCCGACACCGCCGTGGATCGTCTCCTTGATTCATCCGAGCGGCGCAAGCAGCTCGTATCCACTTCATCCCGACGCGATCGCCCGCCGTCGGCGCACCAGGACATTGTCAAGTCGATCCGCTTTAGCCGTGACGGTACCAAGTTGCTGACAGCCTCGGACGATTACACGTTGAAGCTTTGGACAGCCGGTTCGCGCCGACTGGAGAAGACTTTGAAAGGGCACGGTGGATGGGTTGTCGGGGCCGAGTTTCTAAAGGGTGATCGAACCATTGTCTCGGCATCCAACGATGCAACCATTCGCACCTGGAATCCGGATCGGTACATCGGCGCATTCGTGCTTCAGACGATCGACGACCAGAAATCGAAGGGGACCGCCGAACGCACCGAAGCGCACGAGAGAGACATTTGGTCAGCACGCTTCTCGGCCGACGGGACGAAGGTCGTGACAGCCAGCAGCGACCACACCGCGCGGGTGATGGATATCAATCCGTCATCGTTGGCATTCGAGAACGAGTTGCGATTGCAAGACGAAGTCCTCGATGAGGGGTCCGGCTTCGTTGCGATGGCGGTACATGTCGATGCTGCTCACCATCGGCTTTTTATCGGAAGCGCCGACGCGACGATTCGTATTTGGGATCTCCAACGCGGCACGGAAATCGCCAAAGCCGCCGGCACGGGTCTCAATACCTCCTTCGCGGTTTCCCAGGACGGACGATTCATGCTGACCGGGTCGAGTTCACCCGAGTTCAAGGCGTTGCTATGGAAACTCGACCCGCTTGCCTCCGGGCCGCCTCGAATTGTTCACCGGCTTGGGCAGCACGATCAATCGGTAACCGCTTTTGCCATCTCCCCGGACTCCAGTTTGTTGTTCACCGGTGACCGGGGCGGATTCGGAATCGTTTGGGACGCTAAGACAGGAAAACCATCGGGCGAGCCAATCGATGCAGTTCGTGGATACCGCATCAATGCGGCGAGCTTCTCTGGTGATGGGCAAGAATTGCTTGTCGCAGCCGACGACGAGCAATTGTCGGTGATCAACGTGAACAGCCGCGACTTGACATCGCGCATGAATCATGACGGGTTTGTGACGCAGTTGTCGCTTTCACCCGGCGGTCAACATGCGATGACCGTCAGCGAGTTCGCCACCGGAACGCGGATGGAATCGGTCGCAACCTTATGGGATTTATCCACCTCTACCGGTCGAGTGCTCGACCGAGTCGTCGACGAGCGCGAGTCTCAGCGGACCACAGAATCGGCTGAGAAACGACGAATCACCTCCGCTCGATTCGGAGCGATGGGACGCCTCGCCTTTGTAAGTCGTGCCGCGTTTGGCGACCAAGGGGCGACCGTCTTGAGCTGGAATATTCAAGAGAGAAACAACGAGGCGGTCGCCGACCGCACACTGACGAGATTCGATCGTTCGGGGGCGTCGACGAACCAGCGATCACAACCGAATGCAGACGCCTGGCAGTTACCCGAGGTGCTGGGCACAGCCGAAATGGTGCTCCCGATCGACCAGCATACATTGCTGACGATGAACAAGAACGGCGCATTCAAATGGGATCTGCGCAATCACAGCCTGATCAAGAGTTTTCGCGCCCATGCCGAATTGACCGAAGCTTCGTTCTCGTTTGACAAGCGATTTGTTGCGACCGCGAGCCGTTCGGTCAAGATTTGGGACGTAACGACCGGCAAGTCGCTTGCGAAATTCGATTCGCGGCTTCCAGTGCGAACGGTGCAATTCGCTCCGGTGGCGACCGGCCCGACATCGTATCGCCTGGTGACCGCCGGTGACGAGGGTGTCGTGCAATTGTGGGACTGGGACGCGCAGAGCGAAACGTTAACGCGAGTCAATCAGTACGAGATAAGTCAAGCCGCGAAGGTGCCGGTAATTCGACGCGTTCGGTTTGCTCCCTCGTCCAATTGGGTATGGATTGTCGGTGACGCGGGCACGGCGCGATTGTGGAACTTGGAACGAGCCGAATTGTCGCGCGTGGTCGACGACAAACAACTGGGTGACCTGCGCTGTGCCGCCGTTTCGAACGATGGCCAGTACGTTGCAGCCGGCGGCACCGAAAAAAAGGTTCTGTTGTGGCGTTTGCCGGATCCCGGACAACCGCTTTCAACTCCGATCGAATTGGTCGGGCATGCCGACACCGTCAATGACGTCGCGTTGTTGGGCCGTGGGTCGGCGATGCGGGTGATGACGGCGTCTTCGGACGATTCATCCCGCGTGTGGGATCCGCGACTGGAAGCAACCGATGGCGAAGGCAATCATTCCGGCGCGCGTGAACTTCTCGAAATGAGACGGCATTCGGGCGACGTGACGTCGGTTGATGTGACCAACGACGGAAGATTGATGATGACGGCGGGCCGCGACGGCGCGGTGATCCTTTGGCCGGCCCTGCCGAGCGCACCCAATCTTTTCGACGGGGCCCGAGTCGATTAGGCGACCTGCAACGCGGCGGTTGTCTCTTCGAGTTTTCCATCCAGCATGCGGTGACAGACATCCGCGCCCTCGGCGATCGCGTCGTCGTGCGTGATCATCAGAATTGTCAAGCCATCGCATTGGTTCAATTCGCTGAGCAGTTTCAAGATATCACGGCCCGTATCGGTGTCGAGGTTGCCGGTCGGCTCGTCAGCCAACAACAAAGTCGGGTCGGTCATCAGAGCGCGGGCAATCGCAGCTCGCTGTAATTCTCCTCCGCTCATCTCGGTCGGACGATGCGAAGCACGATGCAGCAGTCCCACCCGGTCGAGCATCGCTTCGGCGCGTCGGCGGGCTTCTTTCCGAGTGCGGAAATAATTCCAGACACTTTGGCCGATCATCGTTGGCGCCAACACATTCTCGACCGCCGACAATTCCGGCAACAGGTGATAGAACTGAAAGATGATCCCGATGTCACGGTTACGATAACAGTCGCGCCGACTCCGCGACGCATTGTCGATTCGCTCGCCGCGGAAATAGATTTCACCCTGATCAGGTTGATCGAGTGTGGCCAGCAGGTGCATCAGTGTGCTTTTTCCGCTGCCGCTGCGACCTACCAGTGCGGTAACGATCCCCGCATGGACTTCCACGTCGAGACCTCGCAGCACCGGCACCTCGATGCGGTCCTTGTGATAACTCTTGAAAATATCACGAGCCTGAAGGACGGATTCTGAGTTCATGAGGGGCAACCTGGGAGGAATTCAATTCTGTATCGGACGTACTTGATTGGTTGAATCACTCAAAGCGAAGCGCTTTGACCGGGTGCATTCGTGCCGCCCGCAGCGCCGGCAACACGCTCGCAATCGCTGCGATTGCAACCGCGCCGGCCATGACCCACGCCAGTGTGAACGGGTGGACAATCGTCGGAATCTCAGTGAAGTAATAGACCGTCGGATCGAAAACCTCCTGACCGGTTACCTTTTCGATCAGAGCAGCGATCTCGTTGATGTGCTTGACGAACAACAGTCCGCCGATCAGCCCCGCCCCGCTGCCGACAAAGCCGAGCAGCAAACCGTAGCTAAGAAAAATGCTCATCACACCGCGGCCCGATGCGCCGAGTGCTTTGAGTGTGCCGATGTCGCGGGTCTTTTCGACCACGATCATGAAGAACGTCGCCAGGATTCCGAAGCCCGCGACGGCAATGATCAGGAACAACAGAATGTTTAAAATCGTCGTTTCGAGGCGTACCGCCGCTAGCAGCGGCCCCTGCATGTCGCGCCACGTTTGGATGTTGTAGGCGTAGAGTTCCGGCGGGAAGCGCCGACGCAGCGCGTCGCGAACCGCATTCAAATCCGCGCCTTCGGCGAGTTTCAATTGGATTGTCGTTACGCTGCGGACACCCGTTTCGGGGTCGATCATACCCCGGAAATCCTGGAGACGGTCGAGGCGACAAAAAGCAAACGTGCTGTCGTACTCGCTCATCCCCGACTCGTACATGTCGACAACCGTAAACTTCTGGTTGACCACCTTGGCGTTGTCCGACGCGTTGGGAAACATCATCCGAACGTCATCACCGGGACGGCAATAATAGTGGTCGCGAACATTGTTCTCGGCATCGCGCATTCGAGTGCTGCAAGTCGAGATCCCGAGGATGATTCCGGGGTACTGTTCGACCATCGGATCAAAGACCGATGCTGTGCCGCCATCGGCGCCCGCGGTCAATTCACCCGGCGCAAGAAAGCCGATCGACGGACCCTGAGCTTCCACGTCCGATTCGATCGGACCCTGCAAGGCCTCCACTCGGGCGCGCTCCTGTTGGAGAGCCTCTTCGTAGGCAACGCGAGCCCGACGGTACTCCCATCCCGAAGGTGGAAATTGATCACGTTCGACGGCGTAACCCTGCTCGCGAAGTAAAAAGCTGACCTGGGCCTGGTTCTCGGGATGAATCAGATAACGCCCGAAGTGACTGACCTTGTCATACGTCTTCGGATCGAGTCCCACAAAGTTGACGTGACGTGTGATCAATTGCCCGTTGAAATCAATCCCTAGCATCGCCGGTACGTGAACACTCGCCGAGGAACCAACGACGTCATCCCCGCAAACCTTCATGATCTCTTCGAGGTGTGCCTCGGCGTCCGGCATTCCGCCGCTGGCATGGCACTCGATCAAAATGTCAGATGCCAGACCGTGGAGCCGCTCATGCATCTCGGCCGAGAATCCCGACATCACACTGTTGACGACAATCAGCGTGGCCACACCGAGCGTCACGCTGATGATGGATGCCAACGCGATGTAGCGAGTCCGCAGGTAGCGAAAACAAAGCAGCCAGCGATACATGAAACCTTCCTTGGTTCGGACCCGGCGACGAGTACCCTGACGACTTTGCCCTGTGAGGGGAATTCGCCCTGTGAGAGACGGGGCGAGTCTAGGAAAGTTCCGCGGCGAGCGTAAACGGCAATCGGTCCACCGAATTCACGACGTTTCCGGGCGTAGAAGAGGGAACAAGATCACGTCGCGAATCGACTTTTTCCCCGTCAACAGCATCACCAGACGATCGATACCCACGCCCAGTCCTCCGGCCGGAGGCATCGCGTGGCGGAGCGCTCGTACGAAATCGTGGTCCATTTTCGCCATCGAATCCTCTTCGTCCTGGCCCTGCAGCTGCGTTTCAAACAGCTTCTCCTGCAAATCCGGGTCATTCAGTTCGGTGTAGGCGTTGGCGATTTCCATCCCCAGGATGAACAACTCGAACCGTTCCGCGATTTCCGGATTGTCCCTTTTGCGCTTGGTCAGCGGACAAATGCTAGCGGGATAATCGATGACAAAGATCGGCCCTTCGAGGGTGTCTTCGACCTTTTCCTCGAAGATCTCGTTGCGGATCAGATCGGGGTGTTTGCCGCTGGTATCGAATCCGAGTTTCGCGGCATACGCCCCAACCTCGGCATCATCGTTCGCGTCGACGCCGGTCGCCTGCTGGAAAAGTTCGGCGTAGGTGGCACGTTGGAACGGTGGCGTGAAGTCGATTTGTTTGCCGTCGTACTCGCGTCGGTATCCACCCCCGATCGATTCGATCGCGTCGGTAATCAATCGCTCCGTCAAGTCCATCATCGAACGATAATCACCGTAGGCCTGATAGCACTCGAGCATTGTGAATTCGGGATTGTGACGCGGGCTGATTCCCTCGTTCCGATAAACGCGCCCGAGTTCGTAGACACGTTCCATGCCGCCGACCATCAACCGCTTGAGATGCAGTTCGAGAGCGATTCGCATTGTCAACGGCATGTCGAGCGCATTGTGATGAGTGGCAAAGGGCCGCGCGGCCGCGCCGCCGGCGACCATGTGGAGCGTCGGACCCTCGACTTCCCAGAATCCATCGTCGTCAAGTGTTCGGCGGATCGATTGGACGATCTGGGTGCGGTCCTTGAATGTGTCAATCACGCCGTCATTGAATGCCAGATCGGCATAGCGCATCCGTTGACGAAGTTCGGGATTGGTCAGCCCCGCATGCTTGTCCGGCGGCGGTTCGAGCATCTTGGTGTGGAAGAACAATTGCTCGGCAAAGACGGTCAATTCGCCGGTGTTGGTGTATCCAAGCCGGCCTTGGGCGCCGACGAGATCGCCGAGATCGAACAGCTTGGCGAGTTCAAAGTCCTCGTCGCCGACCTGCTTCTTTCCGATGAAGATCTGGATCTCGCCCGTCCAATCGCGGAGCGTCAAGAATACAAGCTTTCCTTTGTCACGCATCAGCATGATGCGGCCGGCGACACGGACGGTCGGCCCGTTTTCATCCCCCGGACCGTTGTCCGACTTCCATTGGCGGTAGTCGAGATCGGGGTCAGCAAAATCGGGCAGCGGTATCTCGGTGCCGTCCTGCTGAACGAACTTGATCGCCCTGGCCTGTTCTCGGCATTGGCCGATGAAGGTGCGGTCGTCGAATCGGTTGCCGAACGGATCGATGCCACGAGCCTCGATTTGCCGCAGCTTTTCGCGGCGTGCCACACGAGGATCCTTGGTGTCTTCAGCCACAGTAGCCGTTTTCTGGTTCATGGACATGGTTCGCGGATCGGAGTACAGGTTTTGGTTGGATTGTCTGTTTGCCGGGGCCGATCCGCAACCATGAGCGATCTTGCGGCGGCCGGGTCGGTCTTCGTAAACCGAGTGTGGTGAAAACACCGTTGTTACCAGACTGCATTTCGCGCCGTGGCGTTCACTTTTTCGACTGGCCGTCCCATGGATTCGCATCACATCGATCCCTCGCATGTTCCTCCGTCCACGGCCGCGACCGATCGGCGGGGGGGCGGCAAGCGGGCCTCGATCGTCGTGTTCGACCCGAGCCCGATTTCGCTGCTGGCACTCGCCGGTGTCATCGACAGCCAGGGTTATGCCTGCGTTTGCGCCCGCGAAGGAAAGGCTGCGGTCGACGCCCTCTCGCTGGGGACGCAGGATTTGTTGGTTTGCGATGTCGCCAACGACGCGGCCGCGGCACTCGAGACGCTCGACGAAATCCGATCAACCGCCGGGTATGAGCAAATGCCGGCTGTCTTGATCGCGGATGCCCGCTGGGCCGGATTGGAGAAAAAAGCTGAGGCGATGAAGCCGCCCACACGTTGCCTGTTCAAGCCAATTGATCCAAACTCTCTGATCGCAGTGGTCGACCAGGTGCTTTGGATGCCGTCGCTCGTGGCCGCCCATCGACGCCGGGGCTCGAGCCCGAGTCGACCGGGATGGGTCACCCTTTAGATTTGGGTCGCCCCTTAAATACTGGACCATCGGTCCAATACCAGCAAAGCGGCGTCCATCTGCTCCGGACAAACTGCCTTGACGAGCCTTGACTCATTTCGTAACTCACCTGCCTTGACTTTGTTCCCAAGAGGTTGATCGATGATAAAACGACTGGTTCTGGTAATGTCACTGTGTGCCTTTCCGACGCTGTTGATGGCCGACGAGATTGTCCGCTACCAATTGACCGAGTGGAAAGCGAAGCACGTTCACGATGCGGAGAAAGCTGAAACGATTGCCAAGACGCTTAAAAAACTCGGCTGCGAGTTGAAGAAGGAACAGCATAACGGGCATATCGACTTGAAATATCGATGCCCCAAATGGCATGAGTTGAAACTTGAAAGCCACAGCGACGCACACAAATGGGAAAAGTGGCTCAAAGAGTTCCACTTCAAGACCGAGCACAAACATTGAGGTAGATCGACTTGAGTTTTCCCATCTCCAATGCAGCTGTGATCCGCGGCGCGACCCAATTGGCCGGCGAGGTCGCCAATCGCGTCAGCCAGGCGGTCGGATTCAACGACGTTCTCCGCGGCGCGGAGGACACCGGCCAAACGGGCGAACTCGATTTCAAGTCGCTGCTTAAGAAGCTGTCCGCCGATCTGCGTGAACGGATCGAGGGTCTTGGAATCGGCGTCGAAACGAACCATGGGGTCAACATCAGTGTCCATGCGGGCGGCAAGTTCCGAGTCGACAGCAATCATCCGCGAGCTGCAGAAATCGAATCGGTCTTGAATGCCGACAAGAAACTGGTCAAAGCCGGCCACGAATTGGTTCAAGCCGGTGGACCGACTGCGATCACCATTGACCCCGCCGACATCGACAAGAGTGCCGCCGTCGCCGGCGGCCGCGGCTTGACGAGCGGCAGCGTGGTGGGGAACATACTGAACGCGCCCGGAGGGTATCCGAATTGGTGAGGAGGTTGATTCGAAATCAATTGCCCCGCAAGGGGTTGCGGGTTCGAGTCCCGTGCCCTCCGCTGTGACAAGAGGCCTCGCAAGACGTTAAGTTTTGCGAGGCCTTTTTCGTAAAGTTCCGATCGTGCATGTTGGTTCCAACGCTGATATAGCCGGCCACCCATGTTGGGAGGTGCATCAGCAAGCATCGCCCGAGATCGCTCTGCGGACATGTCTTTCCGGTCGTATTGAAGGCGTGTTTGAGATCCAACGGGCATGTGAACATGCGTATGGATTGGGTCGCTCCAATCTGTCAATCGTTGTGGAGCGAGAAAAGCACCAGTACGATCGGGTAGTCCCCATTATCCAAGGGCCATCTGCGGATCGAGCGAAATTAACCGCCCACCGACTGGGGATAATTACTCGTTATCGCAAAGAGACTACCTGATGCTTCTTCCACGTCGAACCGTCACGCTGCTACTGGTTTTGCTTGCCTTGACCTGTCATTGCATCGCTGGCGAGGCCGTCTTCGGTCCGCCGGAGATGATCATAAATGCAAGAATCGACGATCAAGCCCTTCGGGTCGGAAAGCGACTCATCGGGACCATCATGCGGTGGGACGAAACTCGACAAACTTGGAATCACGAGGGAACGATCGAACACGGAACTCGATCCGTACGGGCATCGATCAACAAGGGGCGTTCTGTGTTCATTCTCCAGGCAAAGCAGTTCGTCGTTTCTGTTAGCGCGGTAAAATTCGCTCGTCTGAACGGCGACTTGATCGATTTATCGGAGGTTCCAGGTTTACTCCGCGACAAACGGGCGGTAGCGTTCTTACCAAAGGGTTCTGCAATTCATCCGGCGATCGCAAAAGCATTGCATCCTGAGACCGTGGTTGTCACAAGGGTCAGTTACCCTACTGATCCGTTGGTGATCGACATCCCCGAGACGCGATAATAATGCCATGCACACGGAGGACGGCACCGCGCGTTTAAAAATGGAAAATTCACTCGGCCTCCCCGGTGATGGCGGACGTTCGCCGTGTGAAGAACTTCTTGTTGACTCCTTCCGCTGAACCATGTGTCGCGTTTCCAGTGTGCGACGCCCGACCACATAGTTTGCAATTCGCAAACCGATTAAGCCCGAGTTCTATACGATGCGTTGGTTTCAATGAAATTCACATGCCCATGGTGCAAATACGACGGTCCGTTTACGGATGGCAAGGTTCCGTTCTTGGTTTATGGATTGCTTGACGTTGGTCGTGAACGCCGAAGAGCAAAACGCACGTACGTATGTCCTGAATGCGGGACGCAAATCGTGCTCCCAAAAGAAGCGAAGTACATGGGCATGCAAAGCGATTAGAAAGTGCGAAGTCCCGGTTGCAAACTGACGATTTCCAGGCTCCTCTCGCGTTCGCATCGGAAAACACCCGCGCTAAGATGCGGTTCAACAACTCGAGATCGCATTGGCTGTCGGTCAATCCGGTCGGTATGATTTGGGTCTAGGCCAACCGATCCTGGGCGTTACTGCCGACAGCACCGGGCCAACATCAACTCTGGATGGAAACGCTGGCGGAACTCAAACGGACTCCAACGATGGCAACGCACGAAAAAGTATTGACACGACCTCCGAGTGGAGAACGCGAGTTGGAGTTGTGGATTCAACACGCGGCTGGGCTCATTCTCTTCGAGGATGTCCGCGATTACGCAATTGAGCAACTCGAAGACGGGCTAAGCAGTGAAGCCCGAGGCACAGCATTGAAAGCGATCGACGATGCCATGTACGGCATGATGATGGTGATTGACGGCGTATCTGGGGCTCTCGAAAACGACAACCATCGCGTCAACCTTGCTGTAACTGTTCAACTAACTGATCTCGAAACGGACGAAACAATTGCCGAAGCCAATCTTGCTGACGGTGATGGCATGTGCATGGGATATCACGGATGGCGAGATGGCGATTTTGGTAAAAATCCGCCAATGGAATCGTAGGCCCGAATTCGGCAATAACGATCGGTTCAACCGGAGCTGCGGGCCGAGCGGCTTTAGAATTCAATGTTGGTTGGCCGCGGCCCGGTTAGCCGTGTCGTAATCGAATCGAAGCGAATGAAAGTGTCACGACTCCTGCGATACCGTCTGCGAACAGCCATTGCGGTCACCGCGGTAATCGCATGCTGCTTTTCGTGGTTGACGAATAGAGCGAATCAGAATCGCGAACGACGCCAAGCCGTTGAGCGAATCTGGAGGCTGGGAGGCAGTATTGGTTTTGCCGGCGAACGGGTATTTGATCGGCCTACGTCGGACTCTGATTGGGCGATTGTTGTGAATCGAGAGGCTGGTTTTATGACGCGATACACACGCGTACTGCAACGCAGGTATTGTTTGCGAACTTCATTGGATATCCTACTACCGTAGATGACACTGACATTCCCGAACTAGTTGACGCGATAAATCGACTGTCCGAAATCACTCAGGTGCGGCTCGATGCAACTGATATTTCGCGAGATGGCATGGAGCAGATGCGAACCGAGATTCCAAATGTGGCAATTCGGAAGCCCCAATTTGATCTTCCCTACGGTGCCTGGTGACGGAAAGGGTAATCCGATTGAATGCAAACACCAACGCAAGGATGTCACGCAATGCATCGAAAATCGCTCGTTCTCACTTTTCTAATCACGTGTCTACTAACTGGCGCGAGCATCGCGCACGCTCTCACCGTGGCCTATGGACAGCGCGACATCGCGGAGGCTGGCGTTGGCTGCGTTGGCGGGAGGATCTCGGCACATGGCAACACTGCGTACTACCGCGGGGACACAGAAACGCTCAATCGTCACTTGAAATCGCTTTCTGCTGCTGCACTGAAACACCTGTCCATCAGGGTTGTGTTGCACACGGGCACAAAGCTGGTCGACAATCCCGAGGAGCAGCCACTGAGTGGCTTCGATGATACCCCCAACAATCAATTAACGATCGACTGGTCGGTCCGGAAAACCTGCCCAACGGATGACGTACTGGCAGGTCGCTGTACTTGTCGCCGGCGAAATGTCACAGTTGATATTTGGATAGCCAACGACATTCGTCTAGAGGATCTTTCGATTCCGCCCGGACTTGAAGTCGAATCAGGCCGAGAAATCGAACACTTTATCGAGCGGCGATCGACCGTAGATTAACCTGTCGCGACGGGTGAAATGTATATGGCCGGTGGGGTCAATTTGCAAGAAAACCTCGTGTGGGCAGAAGTCGTTTTGATCGGAGTCCGGGGTTGCGATTTCGCGATAGACAACCTACTCCCGCGACTCGGTTATTGCGGCCGTTCACCGTCAGGGTCCCCGTCCGAACAGTTCCGATGAACGGTTTTACGTGATCCGCGAACAGGGTTTGCATTCAAGCAATGGTTTCTGGCCGCGCCGCGTAAACCGTTTCGATGTCCTACGGAACCATCTTCAACCACAGCGTTAGTTTTTACTCAAACGGCATTCGACACGACACGACATGACAGACCAGGATGGATCACCGGCCTCCGAGGAGGCACGTCGATTAACGCGCACCTGACACAACTCATACAGCGCGACAATGTAGAGGACGTACTCGGTTCACTGATTTGCATCGACGTCGACAAAATGAAGGCATTCAATCTGCATAACGGACACGATTTGGGAGACAAGCTCCTTGTATTGATTGCCACCAAACGCGGACAATAGCGTCAAGCCATGGTCACCTGATTCCCGGTCCCGATTGTTGCCGCTTTGGTCGACCAGGTCTCTCCACATTCATGCCAAATTCTGGGATGCCACTTGGAAACTTCGATCGAATCTGAGCAGTCCGAACGAAACCTTCGGACCTATTCGATAAGAGGCCTGTCGAACACTTCGCAAGTCTTGGCGAATAGAGGACACCGTGAGGCAACATCGGTTGTCCTCGAGAATGATCTCTGCCACCTCCGATGACGGTACTCCGATCCGCTGTGATCACGAACACCCCGCGAAACATCGGTTTTCCGGGTTTTTCATCGCGAGGATGGTCTGGTTTCGCCTGCCAGCCGCAATTGGCGTTGCGTCAAGATCGGACCGATTACCTCGAAGAGGATCGTCGTCGCGATGATCATCGGTAATAGACGTTGGCCGATCTCGGGAACCTTTTCTTCCGCCAGCATGGCCAGCCCCAAAGCGACACCGGCCTGAGGCAATAAACACCAACCGAGGTGCTTTTGCACCTTGGGCGGCGCCATGCTGATCATCGCACCGAGTCGGCCGCCGAGAATCAACCCGACCGATCGGGCGACGACGTAGACAAGGCCCAGCACTCCGACAGTGGCCAAGGCATCGATTTCAAGGCGAAATCCAGCCAACACAAAGAATACGGCCAGGAACGGATCGCTCGCTCCCTCGATGGCGTGAAACGGCCGCGTGTGGTGTTTGGCCCGGTTCGCAACCACGATGCCGAGCACCATGCAGGCAAGCAGGTAAGACACGTCCATCAATGCCGCCAGGCCGGCGCAGAGGAAAACGAAACCCGCGGCTTCAAGGATGGCAGGTTCTCCCGGGCGAAGCCGACCAGTGGCCCAGGCCATCGGCAAACCGAGCAACACCCCCAACAATACCGCGCCGGCCACATCCCAGAATCCCCACAGAATCTCCGTCGCCGCAGTCCGCTCTCCTCCGATCGCCTCGACCGTCGCAAGCAACAAGCTGAACAACACGATTCCCAGAGCGTCGTCGATCGCCACCACGCGCCGCAATGTCTGGGCGAGATACCCGTTGGCACCCGTCTCGCGAATCACATCCACGGTGGCAGCCGGCGCCGAGGCGGGTGCGATCCCGGCCAACAGAAGCGCAGACGCGACCGACCAGTCCACCGCAAAGGTCGCGACAAAGACCGTGACGGCGGCCACGATCACATACGTCAGCGGCGTCCAGAGGATCGTTCGGCCAATGGTCTTGAGTTGTTTACCCACGAAGCTCTCACCGAGCAGAAAGCCGACCATCGCCAAAGCGAAATGGGCGACGTACGAAAACCACTCTGAAAGCGCCTTGGGCACAACATCCAACACGTAGGGGCCGCAAACGACGCCCAGAAGAATTAACAGCGTGACGCGAGGGACATGCAATCGGCCGCCCAGGTGGTGCGCCGCGTAACCGGCCAGCAGCACGGAGCCGACCAGCACCAACATCACGCCTTCGGAAAACTCAAACTGTGCCATCGTTCCCTGATCAAGCAAACCTGCGACGTACGACGCGCCATACCGCGCGCCCTCTGCCGAGATATGGACCTCGACGAGCCACAGCAAATGCTACGCCGCGCGCGGCGACGATGCTCGGCTGCTTTTTGAGTCGGACCGTCGCATCGGCGTCGAATGGCGCGGGATTTGATGCTTCACCCAGATCCGAATTTTGATTGACAGCCTCGGTCCGGATTGACGCGATGTACGGCAAAGAAAAGACTCACCAGCACTCAGGGTCCCCGGCGAAACGCTTGAAAAGTGCTAACTGGTGGCACACAAGCAACGGGCGGGTGGTGTGCGATTTGTGCCCACGTCACTGCGCTCTCAATGAAGGAGCTTACGGTTTTTGTTTTGTTCGACAGAATGTCGACGGACAACTCGTACTTAACACCTACGGGCGCAGCACGGGATTTTGCGTTGACCCGGTTGAGAAAAAACCGCTGGCCCACTTCTTTCCGGGTACCAGCGTGTTGTCGTTCGGTACCGCGGGATGCAACCTGGGCTGCAAGTTCTGTCAGGCCTGGGAGATTACCAAGTCGCGAAAAGTTCTCAGGCTGCTCAGCCAGAAGGCGACGCCCGAGATGATCGCCGAGGCGGCGGTCCAGCTTGGCTGTAAGAGCGTGGCATTCACGTACAACGATCCAGTAATCTGGGCTGAATACGCGATCGACACCGCGGTTGCCTGTCACGCGCGAGGCCTGAAGACCATCGCGGTGACTGCCGGTTACATCTGCGCCGAACCCCGCAAGGCTTTTTTTGAGGTAATGGACGCCGCCAACGTCGACTTGAAGGGATTCACCGAACATTTCTACCAGCACTTGACGTTGTCGCACCTCGAGCCGGTGCTCGACACGCTGCGCTGGATCAAGCAGGAAAGTTCGGTATGGCTCGAGATCACGAACCTGATCATCCCGGGACACAACGACGACGCGAACGAACTTCGTCAGATGTGCCAGTGGATCCATGACAACCTCGGCGACGATGTCCCGCTTCACTTCACCGCGTTTCACCCCGACTATCGCATGACCGGAACGCCGCGAACCTCGCCCGGGACGTTGGTCAAGGCCCGCGAGATCGCGATCGAAACTGGACTGCATTACGTGTACGTCGGCAATGTGCGTGACCCCGAGCGATCCAGTACCTATTGCCCCGGCTGCGACCGACGGTTGATCGAGCGGCATTGGCACGACGTGAAGGCGTATGAAATGGAACAGAATCGCTGTCGTTTTTGTGGACACGAAATCGCCGGCCAATTCGCGGACAAACCAGGACATTGGGGAACCAGGCGGATGCCGGTCGATCCGGCCAGTCTGTTGCGGACGTTGGAATCCCGCGAACTTGACACAGGTGCGGCCGAGAGTTCCGAATGAAGTAAAGTAGGAGATTCTCTCCGACTCAAGGATGCTGCTGCATGGATCTATATCTCGCCTCGTCCACTGCCCTTCCCGTCGCCGAGCAACCGTTTGAGATCGTCGAGCGAAAAGGGCTCGGTCATCCCGATTCGATTTGCGACTCGGTGATGGAGGCGGCCGCGGTAGCGCTCCGCCGCGAGTACACGGAGCGTTGCGGTCGCGTGCTCCATCACAATCTCGACAAGGCGCTGCTGGTCGCCGGTCAAAGTGAACCGGCAATCGGCGGTGGCAAAGTCAAGGGGCCGATACAGATCACGGCTGGTGACCGCGCAACGAACGCTTTCGGAGATGTTCGCGTTCCGGTCGATGAAATTGTCGAAGCTGCCGTGCGGCACTGGTTTCGCGACAGCTTGCGATTCGTCGATGAGAAGAGCCACATCGATTTCCGCAGCGAAATCAAGCCTGGATCTG
>JAHELS010000050.1 GCA_024644085.1 Rhodopirellula sp. | reverse complement strand
TGCATCCGTCTCGCCGCCAGGTTCATCCGGCGACTCGGGCGACTCGGGCGTATCGGGCGACTCGGGTGAATCGGTATCGCTTGTCTCTGGCGACTCCGGGACGTCGCCGGGTGATTCCGATTCGGGTGTCTCGGTGGCGGGCGGCTCCGGCTGGTCGGGCAATTGGAAGGCGCCCCCTTTGAGCCGTCGCTCGTATTCAGCGCGGATTTCCTCTTCGCTCAGCTTGGCGACCTCTTCATCGAGGACCTTTTGCGAGTCGCCGACGAGGTACTCGAACTTGGCGGAATATCGCCGATGAAAAGCCGGTTCGATCGACTGGTCGCTCGGGTCGCGGTCCTTGCCGTCTTCGTAAACTGCCGCGATTTCGGACTCGCTGGGCGACGGATTGGTTTGGTCGAGGTAATCGTTGACGAGCACGCCGTAAGCATTGACGCTCGCATTTCGATTGAGCTTCAGGAAAACTTCCCATTGTTCCTGCGGCGTCATCAGAGCGGGCGGGGCCGGCAGGAGGCCGGGAAGCGGATTCACGCTCATGTAGAGTCCGGCGTAACCGCGATTGACGTACAGACTTGCCAGCAGGTGGCTGCGAAGCTGTTCGTAGAGGTGCGGCCGGCCCATCTGATTTTGCGTTGATTGCATCAGCATGGCGTTGATATCGCTGTTGCTGATCATTCCGCCGGTGTACCGCTCGAGCCAAACCTGCAGCGAGTTGTCATCCAGCTCGAACCCGTCCTTTGCGGCTTGCGATGCGAGCATCATGGTCCGCATCGAGGTATCGAAATTGGGGTTCTGGTTGATCCCGATCGAGCTGACCTGGTTCGTCTGGGGGTTGATCTCGAAACCGACTTCGCGACCTCCGCGTGCCATCGTTTCCTCGGCCAATTCCAGCAGGAATCGCACGGTCGATTGATGATTCCGCGTGAAATATTCGACGCGGCTTCGTGTCAGCTTGGTGTCGGCGTAGGACGCCACGACGTCCTCGCCCGTCACACCGGCATTCTGTCTCATGTAGGAGTCCAGAACCGGCAGAACCACAAACGCAAAAAGTGCCAGTGCGGTCAAAAAGACCATCAGCGGCTTGAGATTGCGACGGAATAACTCAAAGGGACTGTTGTTCATGCGAGTGTGACTTTCGATTGCCGCGATCAAATTTTTTCATCGCGGCAAGATGGACGTTTTCGGGGGAAGTCGTGGTTTTCAGGCCTCAGGTGATCGACGAGTCGTCTTGACAACGAGCCCTTGCGGCCCAACTCTCTGGGAATTGCTCGGAGGATGTCAGGCAAGTTGCTGATTGTCACCGACACCGCCAAAGTCTACAGAACGATGGACTCCGAGCAGAGGTTGACCGCTCGGAGAATAGTGCTAGCGATGTAGAAAGCGTATCGCCGCCTGTTTTGAAGGGTCAAGGTGAGATCGATTTTGTCGGACTTTCTGAGCGTTTGGATCGCTCGTGAGTTACACATCTCGAATCTCTCTGGCGTCTCTCAGGGTGATGCGTAAGACTTCTGCGGCCGACCGATCCAACCTTTAATCACTGCCAACCCAACCTATCCTCACACCCTCGATTGCATGGCAAAAAGCAACGGCAAAAGCTTGGTGATCGTCGAGTCACCCGCGAAAGCACGTACGATCTCGAAGTTCCTCGGCTCGGATTACCTGGTCGAAGCGAGCATCGGGCACGTACGCGACCTGCCAGCGGGCAAGAAAGAGGTGCCCGAAAAATACAAGAGCGAAGAATGGGCGTACCTGGGCGTCGACATCGAGCATGACTTCGAGCCGCTGTACATTGTGCCCGCCGACAAGAAAAAGCAGGTCAAGAAACTCAAAGACGCTCTGAAAGAAGCCGACAGCCTCTATCTCGCGACCGACGAGGACCGCGAGGGCGAAGCCATTTCCTGGCATCTTCACGAGATCCTGAAGCCAAAGGTGCCCGTTTACCGGCTTGTTTTCCACGAAATTACCAAGGAAGCGATCCAGCACGCCCTCGAGGCAACCCGGCAAATCGACGACTCGTTGGTGCGGGCCCAAGAAACGCGAAGAATTCTTGACCGGCTGTACGGCTTCGATATGTCGAACCTGCTATGGCGGAAAATCGGCAGCGGAACCAGCGCCGGACGCGTACAAAGTGTTGCCGTACGATTGATCGTCGAGCGAGAACGAGAGCGGATCGCCTTTGTCGACGCTACCTATTGGGATCTCGATGCCATCTTTCAAACCGCTGCGGGCGAATCGATCGAAGCCACACTCTCGGCGGTCGACGGACGCAAAATACCCTCGGGAAAGGACTTCGACTCGGCGACCGGCAAACTGAAAAAACCAAACCTGCGCCAGCTCGATGAAACCGAAGCCAGCGAGCTCGCCGCCCAGCTGAAGACAGCCGACTTCAAAGTTACCAAGGTCGAAGTCAAACCGTTCACCGAGCGTCCACGGCCACCCTTTACCACCAGTACGCTGCAGCAGGAAGCCAACCGCAAACTCGGATTCACCGCCCAGCGGACGATGAGTGCCGCCCAGAGGTTGTACGAAAACGGGTATATCACCTACATGCGTACCGACAGCACCACGCTCAGCAAGGAAGCCGTCGGTGCAACTCGTAACCTCGTCCGCAGCGAATACGGCGAGAATTTTCTCCACGACTCGGTTCGTGTCTACAAGGGCAAAGTCAAGAATGCCCAGGAAGCTCACGAAGCGATCCGGCCCGCGGGTACTCCGTTCCGTTTGCCTGAAACGGTTCGGGGCGAACTCGACTCGGATCAGTTCCGGCTCTTCGATTTGATCTGGAAACGAACCGTCGCCTGTCAAATGGCCGACGCCAAGAAGCAGCGCGTGAGCATCACGATCGAAGGGGGCGGCGCGACTTTCACAGCAAGCGGCACCAGCATCCTCTTCGAAGGTTTCTTGCGAGCCTATGTCGAGGGGAGTGACAATCCCGAAGCGGAATTGGCGAACCGCGAGAAGATTCTGCCGCAGGTCAAGGAATCCGACTCGCTGTCTCCAGATTCACTTGATCCCAAAAGCCATACGACCCAGCCACCGGCTCGATTCACCGAAGCGACACTGACTCGCACTCTGGAAGAAAAAGGGATTGGCCGACCGAGTACGTACGCGTCGATCATTGGCACGATCACCGATGAAAGGCGGAACTACATCGTCAAAAAGGGGTCGGCACTGGTTCCCACGTGGCGTGCTTTCAGCGTCACGCGTTTGATGGAAGAACACTTTGGAACGCTGGTCGACTACGAATTCACGGCCGAACTCGAGGACTTCCTCGATTCGATCAGCCGCGACGAGGTGGGGCGTGAGGAATACCTCAAAAAGTTCTACTTCGGAGACAGCTCGGATGACAAACACAATGTCGGCCTGAAATCACGTCTGGTCGACAAGCTCGAAGAAATCGACCCCAAGACGACCGCACGGTTCCTGCTCGGATCACCCGAGCAAGGCGAGCACCGCGATCCGGTCTACGTCCGCGTCGGCAAATACGGACCCTACATTGAACAGGGCGAGCGAACCGCTTCGATCCCCGACGGCATGCCGCCGGATGAGATGGATTTGCAATCGGCGCTCGAATTGCTGGCCTCGAGCGAGGTCGAAGAGGAGCCGATCGGAACCCACCCCGAAACCGGAAAACCGATCTACGTCAAAGTGGGCCGATTCGGACCCTACATCCAACTGGGCGAGCCGGACGACGAGGAAAAACGGAACCAGGGTCTGCTCAAGGGCATGGAGGTCGAGGATCTGACACTCGAGCTGGCGTGCAAACTGCTCGAGTTGCCGCGGACCCTCGGGGACCATCCCGAGAACGGCCAGCCGATCCAGGCCTTCGATGGGCGTTACGGCCCCTACGTCAAATGTGAGAAAGAAACTCGCTCGCTTCCCGCCGGCGTGTCCCCGCTCGAAGTCACCCTCGACGAAGCGGTCGCGTTGCTCAAACAACCCAAGACACGCGGTCGCGGCACCCCCAAGGAGCCATTGAAGGTCTTTGAGGACAAGTCGCCAGTGACCGAGGCGGAGGTTAAAATCCTCGATGGCCGGTTTGGTCCCTACGTCACCGACGGCCAAACCAACGCCTCGCTCCGCAAGGGGATGGACGCGAAGGAGATGACCTTCGAGGCTGCCCTCGATCTGCTGGCCGAACGGGCTGCGAAGGGACCGTCGAAGAAGAAAAAGAAGGCAACGAAGAAAAAGGCGGCGAAAAAGAAAAAGGCCACCAAGAAGAAGGCGGCAAAGAAAAAGACTGCTAAAAAAGGCGTCGCCAAGAAAAAGGCATGACGTACGTCTACCTGCCGGCGCTGATCCAATTCATCGCCATCCCCGAATCATTCAACATTCCTGATCACAATATTCCTGAACACAGGCAACATTCCTAATCCGGAGAAAACCACATGGCTGGAATTGAACGTGTCCGCGAAATTCGCCGCTTGCGTGCTCGACGCAAGAAGACCGCTAAGCTGATCGCCCGCGTCAAAGCGGGCTCGATGAACAAGGACGAGGCGATCCGGAAGCTCCGCCGACTGACCCCCGGTGCCGACGTGGTGATCGCGCGCGAAGGCTGGGCCTGAGCCCGGGTCCGACGAGGGGACGTCACGATTCTCAGCCGACCGCGTCGGTGCGAGTGATGTGACGCAATGACAACCAACCCGGCTCGCGACGTCGGCTCAGTTGCTGGCTAATCTGCGAGCCTTCTCGAGCAAGGCACAACAGTCCGCCGCCACGGTAGCTTTTTCCAATCGGTTGCGGAATCGTCGCCGAACCCCACGCAGTCTCGCGCCGTATCGGTAGCTTGAGAGCCGTATCGGCAGCTTGAGAAATGGGTCGATACAGCTATATTCCCGGGCTTGAGACCCTATTTCCGGCCTTGAGACACTGAGCGATAACGCTCCGTTTACCCCCAAATTCGCTCGATGGAGCTGGACCACACCTGCCCATGACTTCCCAAGAAGAATCCCAACAGCCCGCCACAGAATCGCGCCGGCCGATGATCGAGGCGATCGGGCTGAGCAAGTTTTACGGGCCCTTCGCCGCCGCGCGTGACGTCACTTTCTCGGTCCGAGAGGGCGAATTGGTTGCTTTTCTCGGTCCCAATGGTGCCGGCAAGAGCACGACGATGAAAATGTTGACCGGCTACATCGCGGCCAGCGAGGGACAAGCCCGTATCGCCGGCCACAACATGATGGAAGACCGGATCGAAGGGAGCCGTCACTTGGGGTACCTTCCCGAGAATGGTCCGCTCTATCCCGAAATGACTCCGGCCGCGATGCTCGATTTTTTCGCAGAGGCCCGTGGCATGACCGCGGCCAAGAAAAAAGATCGTATCGAAGCGGTGGTCGAGATCTGTGACCTGTCGTCGGTCATGTTCAAGCCGATCAGCAAGTTGTCCAAGGGATTCAAACAGCGCGTCGGGATGAGCCAGGCATTGTTGCACGAACCCGACGTCTTGATCATGGATGAACCGACGGCCGGTCTCGATCCGAACCAGATCCGCGGCGTCCGCAAGACGATGCGTCGGTTGAGTGAAACAAAAACCATTTTGTTGAGCACACATATTCTCCAGGAAGTCGAAGCGATGGCCAACCGCGTCATCCTGATCAACGAGGGCCGTCTCGTTTACGACGGCGATGTCGCGTCGCTGCGCGAACACGGCGATGGCGGCGATTTGGATGAAGCGTTCCACGCCCTGACGCGCGAGGACGCAACAGCGCCCTGACGCGCGAAGATGGCGCAGCCTGAGTAAGGCAGTACCCAGTACGCCTCCGCATTGCCGGAGGCATGTCGAAATTCCGCGAATCGATCCAACCCTACTGAACACGATAAAGACAACATGACGCTCAATAACGTCGCTACCGCGCTTGTCACGCTGCTGCTCTACGACATCATTTTCCTTTTGGTTTTGATGGCGATCGTCGCCCTGCTTTCCAATACGAAGCGGGCCGCCTACGCAGTGATGAAACGCAATTTCGTCGGCTACTTCAGTAATCCGACCGGGTACGTGTTCCTGTGCATCTTTGTCTTTTTGACTTCGCTCGCCGCCTTCTGGCCGTACGAGTTTTTCAACCAGAACCTGGCGACACTCGACCAACTGAATTATTGGTTCCCGCTGATCATGCTGGTCTTCATCCCGGCGATCACGATGAGCATCTGGGCGGAAGAGAAACGACAGGGCACCGACGAGTTGCTTTTGACATTGCCCGCGGACGATTTCGACATCGTGATCGGCAAGTACATGGCAGCCGCGGCGATTTTCACGGCATCGCTGTTGTTCAGCCAAATCAGCACGTTCGTCACGCTGGCGATCCTGACCGAGGGCCAGCTTGATATCGGACTCATTTTTACCAGCTACCTGGGATATTGGTTTGTGGGTCTGGCAATGATCGCGATCGGCATGGTCGCGTCGTTCCTGACCGGAAACCTGACCGTCGGCTTCATTCTTGGCTCGCTGTTCAACGCTCCACTCGCTTTCGCGTCGCTCGCCGATTCGGTCAGCCCGTCAAAGAAGATCGCCGGCTGGATCGCAAGCAGCGGGATCGCCCGGCCATTTGACGACTTCGGCCGCGGTGTGATCAGCAGTTCCTCGGTCGTCTACTTCGTGTTGGTCGCCTCGGTCGCGCTCTATGCCTGCATGGTATTGATCGGAAGACGCCACTGGACCGGCGGCAAAGACGGAAACACGATGGCGTGGCATTACATCGCCCGGATTCTCGCGCTGGTCGTGTTCACAACCGGCGCCGTGACATTGTTTCGCAACTGGGATGTCGTGCGTCACGATTTGACCGAAGGCAAAGTCAGCTCGCTCGCGCCGGCGACCAAGAAACTGATCCGCGAACTCGATTCCGACCGCCCGATCGTAATTGATGCTTTCATCAGCACGGATATCCCCGAGATCTACGCGCGGACAAGGTACGAGTTGGTCAATCTGTTGAAGGAATTCCGCAGCGAGGCGGCAAAGCGGAATCGGACGATCGAAGTCAACTTGTATGACGACATCGAGTTGTTCAGTGATGACGCCGCATTGGCAGCCGAGAGATTCGGCATCGAACCGGTCACGCGCATCGTGCGAGAGAAGGGTGCACCGCAACAGAAACAGCTGATTCTCGGAGCCGCTTTCAAATCAGGTCTCGAGAAAGTCACGGTCCCGATCTTCGAATACGGAATCCCGGTCGAGTATGAATTGGTGCGATCGATCAACACGGTCGCCTCGGGTAAACGCAAACGAATCGGCGTCGTCGCAACCGACGCGCGGCTGACCGGCGGCACCGTGATGCAGGGGATGTCGATGCAGCAGATCAATCGGCACCTGTTGATCGACGAAATGTCAAAACAGTACGAAGTCGAAGAAGTTGATTTGAACTCGCCGATCACTCCCGGCACCTACGATGCACTGTTTGCCGTGCAGCCCTCGTCGCTCTCACCGCCGCAATTCGACCGATTGGTCGAGGCGACGCGGGCCGGTGTCCCGATCGCGATCTTCGAGGATCCCGCCCCGGTCGGCACCAACCACATCACTCCCACCGGCATGCCCAAACAATCGCCGGGAGGAATGTTCGGCGGCGGCGGTCCGATGCCCAAGGGCGACATCCGAGCGCTGTGGGATTTGCTGCAACTCGACGTCCCGGGACAACCCGGTTTACAGGGAATGTTCACGCCCGACCTCGTGTGGCAGCAACACAATCCGTACCCGACGCTCGATGACAGCGCCAATGAGTTGTGGGTGTTCATCGACGAAGATGCGCCGGGCATCGAAGAGGGCCAGGCACTCGGGGCCGGCAGTGTGATCACGGCTGGCATGAAAGAGGTTCTGTCGATCGTCCCGGGTGCAGTGCGAGCCAGAACCGATGCGACCGTCAATCATGTTCCGCTGCTGACGACGGGTGAATTGAGTGGGTTCATCCCCGGATCCAAGATGCGCGAAATCATGACGGGACAAACGACGGTCGCACGCGAGTCGACCGGTTACAGCCCCTTTACCCCGATCGCAATGCAAATCGAAGGCGACGCGCCGCCGGCCAATCCCGCCAACGCACCCGAAGGCGCGCCGGCGACCACACCCGGCAAGATCAAGGCGGTCTACGTCGCCGATGCCGATTTGATGCTCCCCGAATTCTCGATGATTCGCGCTGATCCGAACACGATCACCGAGGCGCGTTTCCAATTTCAAAACGTCACCTTCGTGCTCAACTGCATCGATTGGCTGACCGACGAAACCGACTTCATCGAGGTCCGCAAGCACGAGCCGATCTTCGCCAGCTTGCGGATGATCGATTCGGTCAAGGAAGAAGCCCGGACCGCCGTTCGTGACCGCAGCCAGGAATTCCAGGAGCAGTACGACCAGACGATTCGCGAAGCCCAGGAATCGATGGACCGCCAACTGCAGAAGTTGCGCGAGGAAGTTGAGAAGCTGCAAAAGGAAAGTGCTGATGGCCGCGTGCCTCGCGCCGAATTGCAGGCCAAACTGCAACGGTTCCAGACGCTGCAGGAACTCGAACAGCGGAAGCTCGACGTCAAACGAACCAAGACCGAACGCGACCGCGAGCTTCGGATCCGTGAGATCGAGCGCAAGGCGGCCGACGAGGTCACCACGATTCAAAACAAGGTCAAGGCGGCCGCCGTCGCTTTGCCCTGTATCCCACCACTGATCGTCGGCGTGATTGTGTTCGCGTCACGGCGGTTGCGTGAACGAGAAAACATCTCCAAAAGTCGCTTGAAGTAAAGAGAGACCCGTCGTGAACGAAGGTACAAAAACTGGAGTCTTTTGGGGCATCGCCATCGTGATGATGGTGATCGCCGCGATTGTCGCGTGGCCCAAATCGACCGACGAACCCGACACCATCGCCGGCCGGCAACTGTTCGAAGACTTCACCGATCCGCTGGCTGCGGCCAACATGAAGATCGTGACGTTCGACGAGGAACAGGGTACGCTCGATACCTTCGAGGTGCGCAAGGAACGTGAGACGCAACTTTGGACGATTCCCTCGCGCGACGGTTATCCCGCCGACGCACTGGAACAAATGAAGGACGCCGCCAACGCCCTTGTCGGACTGAAGATTCTCGATATCCAAACCAGCAACGCTGAAGATCACGATGATCTCGGGGTCGCCGAACCCAAGCTCGAAGATCTCGAGGTCGGCGATGAAGGCGTCGGTCGTCTTGTGTCATTCAAAGACCAATCACAGGAAACATTGGCCTCGCTGATCATCGGCGATGCGGTCAAAGACGATCCGGAAAAGCGGTATGTACGTATCCCGGGCCAGGATCCGGTTTATGTCGTCAAACTTGATGAGTCGCCGCTGACAACAAATTTTCAGGACTGGATCGAAGATGATTTGCTGCAGCTCAGCAGCATCGATATTTCCGATATGGAGATCAAAGACTACAGCGCCTCGCTCGGCCCCGGTGGTCAGATATCGTTGACACGCAATTACGCCGCGACCGTCGAACTCGATGGTTCGCAATGGAAGCTGAAGGATTTGATCGAGTTCGATCCGAAGAATCCGCTGGCCGATCCCACACCGGTCCAGGTCGGCGACGACCAGGAATTGAACAAGACCAAGCTCGATGCCATGAAGAACGCGCTCGATGATCTGAAGATCGCAGACGTCGTTCGTAAACCCGAAGGCATGAGCGCAACGTTGCGCGCAAACCAGGATCTGTTGTCCGATAAAGATGCCGTCGGATCGCTCGCACAGCGAGGATTCTACCCGGTTCCTTCCGGGCCCCAGGGAGAGGTCGAGATTCTCTCAGCCAACGGCGAATTGAGCGTCGCGCTCGGTGATGGCGTGAAGTACATCATGCGGTTCGGAAACATTGCCGGTGTCTCGAATCGTGGCGACTCGAGCACGTCGGGCGATGACGGCGATGATTCGGACGAAGTCGACACTGGTGTCAATCGTTACCTGTTGGTCACGACGATGGTCGATGAATCGAAGTTTCCGCCACCCGAATTGAAGCCTGTTCCACAAACGCTTGAAGACCTCGAAGAATTGCTCCGCCCGAAACAACCTGAGCCGACCGACGACGCGGGTGAGGGCGACACAGAGCCCGATACGGACGGGGGAAGCGAGGGCGAGCCAAGCGATGACAATGACACGCCGGCTGAGTCCACTCCTGAGACGACGCCCGGCGACGATGATGCCCCCGAAACGTCTGACGATGCAGCCGATGAGCCGGCATCGCAAGAGCCTGCTGAATCGTCGCAAGAACAAGAGGTGAACGCCCCGTCGGAAACGTCCGGCGAAAGTGAATCGACCGGCAGCGGTGAAGCATCCGGATCCGGCCAGGCACAACAAGAGGATTCAACGCCCGAAAACTCGACAGAGCAACAGGACTCGACAGAGCAGCAGAACGCCGTTGCTGAAGCGACCGAGGAAGCCGCGGAGAAAGATTCATCACCGCAGGACGCGGCAACATCAGACGGCCCGGAAACACCCGAATCGTCCTCCGAGGCCGATCAGGCTGACAAGAAACCTGATCCTAAGCCCGAAACTCCCGCCGACGAAGAACTGACGCAGGAAGAAAAAATGGAACGGCTCGAAGCGGAGCAGGAGAAGATCACCAAGGAGAATCAGCGAAAACTGGACGCGAGAAAGGACAGGATCGAAGAGGCCGAACGCCGCGTTCGTGATCTCAACGCTCGCTTTGCGGATTGGTATTACGTGATCCCCGAAGACACCTACTCGCAACTTCGGATCAAGAGGGACGAACTTTTCCAGAGCGCCGACGAAGCCGCGTTGGAAACGGACGCACCTCCCATCGGCACACCGCAGTTCAATTTCCCAGGGGTCCCGGGTAATTGATGCTCGCGGAATCAGGATGCCGCGTCTTCGATTGCCTGTTTCACTTTTCCAGCGGTTGGGGCCAGCAGTAGGATGCCGATCACGCTGATCGCAGCGAAACCGAAATGGATCCAATGCTCGTCCAGCAGAAAGAGCACGAGATTGATGACTGCGGCCCCTTCCAATAACGCCTGACCGACCAGCGCGGCGGCCTGGTTTCCGGCTGCCAGTTTCGCCTGGGCATCCGAGAGAGGTTGATCGGCGCGGATCGGCAAAACGACTTGTTCACCCGAGCTTTTGAATTCCGCTTCCGAGTTGCGACGGAACAATCCGGGCAAAACGATCGCTCCGGCACAAGCACCCGCAGAAGCCAGAAGACCGATCGCTGGCATGACGTAACTGGGAATCGGCTCGGGTGCATCGTTCGGCGGTGCCGGCTCGCCAGAAAAGACCATGTAGGCAAAGATCGCTGCGATGATGACGATGCCTTGAACCAGGGCGAACGTGATGATCGTGCCTGGGCGGGCGACGTCGCTCAGAGAATGTCCGGAACCTTTCTTCATCTCACCACCGTTTCGAGTATGTCCCCGCGTCGGTTCATTCAAGCCCCAAACGCTATGGATCAAGAACGCTCGCTGTTTGCAATTTGGTCCAAATGCCGGTTGGCGACCGACTTTGTCAGATCGCCGGCAAGATCGGCCAACTCATCAAGTTCGGCCTCCACCTCGTGTTCCAGCTCCTGCAGCGACTCACTTGAAGATTTGCACGCATCGGTATGCAGCATGCGATATCGCTCTTCGGGTAGATTTTCGGCCTCCATGGGCGATGCGGCAAGCTGAGCGATCCGGACCGCGCTGATCGCCGCGGGCATCACCACGCTGGTCGCGCCGCTGCGAATCAGTTTTCGCTCGGTGCAGGGCGATTCCGCGCGAGCAATGATGCGGATCGAATCACACAGGTCGCGAGCCGTTAAGGTAATGAATACGTTTGCGGCATCGTCACCCAAGACGGTCGCCAATGCACGGGCGCGAAACAAGCCGACCTTGTGCAGGATATCGTCTTCGATCGCGTCTCCCTCGAACGCGAGAAACCCATCTTCAATTGCTTTTTGCACCGAAGTCGGATTGTAGTCGAGGATTACCAGCGGTTCATCCTGGTTGGAAAGCTCCTGCGCCAACATTTGTCCAACGCGGCCGTAGCCGCAAATGATCGTGTGATCGCTGATTTGGTCCATTTCCTTCGATCGATTTCGTGATCCCAACATTCGTTCAATCTCACCTTCGGTCAGCATTTGCACGATACCACCAATGACGTAGATCAACGAAGAACAACCGGCAAAAATCACAGCGATCGTGAACAGCTTGAGCCACGTGCCTTCGATCGGATGGACTTCACCGTAACCGACACCGAAGATAGTGATCACGACCATGTAGATCGCGTCGATCCAGTTCCAACCTGCCAACACATAGCCGGCTGTGGCGATGATGCACGTGGCGACGAAAAACGTCAGCCCCTTGCGCAGCGTCTTGCTGGAGTTCTGTTCGATCAGTTCAGGTCGCGCCGGCGACGAGCTCATTCTGGATGCCCCCGTTGGATTCTCAGGGGGAAGCGGCTTCATTGTCTCGCCAACCCCATACGGACCTCGTGCGAAAAGTCCGCAAGAACTCTACAACCTCCAACATCACCGCGCAGGGGGGATCGAGTCAAAGATTGCATCTCGCGATCATTGCATCGGTAGAACCGTCACAGCCCGCAGAACCACGGCGGTTCGCAGCGCGCCGCGTATGGCTCGGGCAGTGATCACGCCAAGTTCAACGCACAGCCTCGTCACCGGGAGTTGCGTGATCGAGGGCCTCGAGAAGCCGCGATACGAGCGTCATGTCATCGGCGTCGCCCCGCAGTACCAACGCGTTGCTACGCATGTCGACCGCGATCGACAAACCGGCCGACTCAGCCGTGAATTCTTTCACGAGGACCGCTGCCTGTTCCGCCTTGATGTACTTCAGCGGAAACACCTGAACTTGCCGATCCGAATTGCCTTCCTTATTCGCCGGCCGACTCAAAACTTGCGCGGTCGCCAAGACCACTTGTTGTGTCAGCTTGCCGGATCCGTCCGTCTCCTTCGAGGTAACCAGCACTGTTTCTCCATCTTTGACCGACACGGTCACCTGGGATGTCAGCGTCAGGATGCCGCGCGGTTGAAAGGTTTCATCGTCGGCGGGAACCGGCGGCGGCTCGAGTTGCGACTTCTCGATATCCAGCGCGATGACGATCGAATCCGAATCTACTTTTGCCATCGCCGACATCACCGTGCCGATTGAGACGTTTTGAAAGGTAGATCGGGGCGGACCGCCGCGAGCCGCCGACATCACCCCGGAAACGACCGGGGCCTGTTGGCCTGTTTGTACCATAGCGCGTTGATTCTCGAGGGTCGTCAACCGAATACGGTCGACCGACGTAATCTTCCCCGATGTTTCCAGTTCGCGCACGCGTGCAGTGATCTTATCGGCCGGCTGATTCAAGTCGATTCGATCCTTGCTCTCAGCATCGACGTGATGCTCGACCAACAGGATCTCGATCTCGAGGGCATGTTGAGGGCCGGGCGGATCGGCCGCGGAAGCGGGTTGTGCGTTGTAAACGGTGGCTGCAACGATCACGGCCATCCCAAGAATCCAGAACCTGTTCATATCCGCTTCCCAATCGAGTTCACGAAGTGACACCTCAGTTGACCAACCCCGCCAATTCTTCGAAGTATCGTCGAAATCCGACCTGAGTGGGGCGGATCCCGCGGAAGGATACTCGAGATTCTCAGCCTGGGCGCGCCCCGCCGTGGACTGAACTCCGCCCTGTTGAATAGGACAATTCTTCGCTCCAGGGTGTTTCGACCCGGATACCGAGCTATATTTCGGCACAGTTCGAACCGAGTCTCCTCGTCGAGAGACCACGACTCCATCATGACGGAACCCGCCCGATGACCGCGATGATCACCTTTGTACTCGGCGTTCTGGCGTACGCGGTGATCCGCGTTCTGATCGGATGCCTCTACACTGTGCGGCCCGACCAGCGTGCGGTCGTGACAAGCTTCGGTGCCGTCGAGCGCCTCCGCGAGACGGCTGAAGAACCGCCACTTAGCGGCGATGAAAAGGAACGTTACGAGTACCCCCAGGTCCGCGTGATTGGACCCGGCGGTCCCTATTTCAAATTCCCGTGGCAAGCGGTGCACAAAGTCAGCGTGGCAACCCAGGCAGTCGACTTGTCATGGGACCCGTCCAAAGCACAGGATACGATCGAAGCGGTCACAAAAGACAACTTGACCACTGGGGTGAACGGTCAAATTCGCTATCGCATCAGCGAAAACAACCTCTATGCATTCTTGTTTGGCGTAGCGAGCCCACTCGAGCATGTCATGGGTTATTTCGTTTCGGTACTCCGAGAACGAATCGCAAACTTCGTTGATCCGAAAGGACAAAGTCTGTTGACAGACACCGGAGGCACCGAGGGCGGGCCGGAAACCAGTGCGGTGGAGCTATCCGAAGGCGTGTCGATCAATGACCTTCGCAAGAATCTTCCGTTGTTGAATCAGTACATGGAAGAACAATGCCGCTCGACAACCGGTCGATACGGCATCGAACTCGACGCGGCGCTGATCACCGAAATCGATCCACCACGAGAGGTCGACCGAGCCCTCTCGGCGATCAACAGCACTCGCAACCAGGTGGCCGCCGACATCAGTACGGCTCGCGCCGACGCAGAACAACAAATCACGATGAGTGCCCGTGCCGTCGAGATTGCAACCAACAATGCCCAGGCCGAGGTTGCGCCGCTGCGTGAACTCGCCGGAACTCTTGCGACGATCAAGTCCGAAGGCGGCTCGGCGTGCCTGAAGGCTTACCTTCGCAACTTACGTGTCCCGCTGTATCGGCGTGCCGATCGCGTGGTTCATTCGGACAATGGTGTGGGACAGACGGGAGGCAAAGTCTGATGGAAATTGCAGCATTTGTTGTCGGTTTTTTCATGATCCCGATCTGTCTTGGACTGGCAAGGTTTTTCCGTCTGTACACCTGCGTCAAGGAATGTGAATCGCACGTATACACGCTGTTTGGCAAGGTGATTGGGACGCTCGACCGGGCTGGGCTTCACTTTCCAATGAGCTATTTCGGTCCCCGCGCGTTACTGGTTCCCTTTTTCGGGCGCCGTTACGTCGTCAATACGGCGCTTCGCCAACATTACCTTCGCAGCCAGATGGTCAATTCCGAAGAAGGGACACCAATGGGCGTCGGAATCTGGTACGAGATGCAGGTCGCTGATCCGGTCGCGTACCTGTTTACCAACGCCAATCCCGATGGTTCGCTCCAGGCGAACGTAACGAGTTCGACGATCTCGACTCTCAGCAATCTCGAGATGGAAAAGATGCTCGAGGACCGCCATAGCCTCAGCCGCACGGTACGCCAGACGGTTTCTCCTCTTTCGGAAAAGTGGGGTTACAAACTCGGCTCGGTGTACATTCGCAAAGTCGAATTCACCGACCGGCACATGGTCCAGAATATCACCGAGAAAGTAGTCAAGCGGTTAGTCCAGGTGACCAGTGCGATGAGGCAGGACGGCGATAATCGCGTCGGGCTGATCAAGAGCGAAACGGCATTCAAGGTCTCACAAAAGATGGCGGAGGCGGCCGCAGCTCGACCCGACATCGTCGGGAAGGAATTGAATGAAATTGCGAAAAAGGACTCCGAGATTCTGGACACGGTGCTGGAAGTCATGGAGGTCGATAATTTGCTGGCGTCACCCGCATCGGTCGATATCCTGCCAACGACGAGCAATGTGTTGGTTCAGCTGAGCAGCGGGCCCAAACTGAGACCGGAACGAGTGATCACCGCGACGCCGGTCGAAGACGAGCGACGCTAAGCGTCCAAAAAACAGCTGCAATGCACGCTGTAGCAAGCCTCGGACGTGGCTGGCTGGCCAATCGCTCCGCCTCCGGTTAACTTAAAGGGCCAGGCCTACACCGTCACCGCGTCATCCATTCAGTCAATCACTTGGGGTACTGAATGCGAACGAAAACCCACTTTTCCAGCGTTCTTCACGGGTTACTTTTGCCGGCCGTGATTGGCATGCTGGTTCAATCGGGATGCGGCTCATCGACGGGTACGAATACGAACATCACGACGCTGCGAATTGGCGTCCTGCCGGGTGAGAATCGCAAAGCTCTGCAAAGGCAGTTTTCGCCGCTGGTTGCGTACCTGCAGCAGGAACTCGATCTGCCCTGCCGCCTGCTGTTGCATGAATCGTACGAAGAATTGCAACTTGCTTTCGAGGATGGTGAAGTCGATCTGGCGTGGTTTGGTGGTTACACGTTCGTCAACGTGCAACGGTCGCGCGGTGCGGTCGCCCTTGTCTCGCGAGACCGGGACTTGCGATTCACCAGCTATTTCCTGGTGCGGGCCGGTGAAACCGGGACCGAATTGAGCGATTTTCGCGGCAAACGTTGCGCGTTTGGCTCTCGTTTGTCGACTTCTGGTCACCTCATGCCGCGATACTATTTGGAAGAATGGGAGATCGATCCCGAGACGTTCTTCGATGAAGTCACCTACACAGGCGCCCACGACAAGACGGTGCTTGCGGTACGCGACGGCGAGACCGATGTTGGCGTTGCCAGCAGCACCGTTGTTGACACGATGATTGCCGAGGGAACGATCGGCGAGGACCAGGTCCGCATCTTGAAAGAAACGCCTTCTTATCTCGACTATGTATGGGCTTGCCAAGCTGAAGTCCCGCCGGATCTGCGCTCCGAGATTCGCGATGCATTTCTGAAGCTCACACCCGAGGATCCGACCCACGCCCGGATCTTGAAACATTTACGCGCCGAGTTTTTTGTGCCAGTCAATAGTGAGAGTTTCCGTGAGCTGCGGAGCATCGCCGAATCCGCCGATCTCGCTATGACGACAACGCCATGAGGTCGATTCCACCCAAGTCGGTTCAATCCTCCGGTTCCGTCCTCAGGTACATCTACCTGCTGATCGCTCTAACGATCACAGTTTGCACCTCCATCGCGGGTGCATTGATCCTGCGTTCAGCGCGTATTCATCAAATCGAAAGGACCGCGACCGATTACCACTTGTTAAGTCTCGTTGACATTTCACGCATCGAATTCGACGTGCAGGCACTCGAGCAGAACTTTTACAAGGGAATCTCCCGCAACGGGGATACGTTGAAAGTCGACGGCCGAGGAATCGAACGCGCCGTCTCCAATATAGGGCGTCATACCAAATCCATTTTGGCGACACAGGACCGGTTCGCCGAAGCAGATTTCCAAAAGCCTATCGACCGACTCGTGGCCACCATCGAGCAACTCGAATCGTTGGTTGCGGTTGACGGTCCCGAAGCGAAACCCCGCGCCGTGCTCGCTCAACTCAATCTCATCCGAACGAGGTGCGTTCAACTCAACCAACTTCACGCGATCGCGTTTCGTGAGAAACAGGCCCAATTGCGAACCCTGAGTAGTTGGACAAGCTTCGTTGTCTGGATGTCGATTTTGCTCGGCGTCGGATGCTTGTCGATCCTGTCTGTGCTGGGATTCGCGCGCCGCGCGATCAAGCGTCGCGAGCGTGCCGAGCACGCACTGGCTCATCGTGCCATGCAGGCGGAACTTCTTCACAGCGCCGTCAGCGTTGCAAGCCAGGCGGACACCGTGGAGGAATCACTTCGTAAGTGCATCGACATCGTTTGCGCGATGACCACGTGGCCGGCTGGCCATGCGTACGTGCCGTCGAAAACGCAACCGCAACGGCTGGAAGCGACCGAGATCTCGCACGGGCTGGAAAGAGAGGAATCCGAATCCATTTCCAAGGAAACGCCCGTTCGATCCGTCGACAAGGGCGAAGGACTACCCGGCCGCGTCTGGGAAACGGGTGAGCCGGAATGGATCACCGATCTCGAGAATGACCCGTTCTACTCAATCATTGCCCGAGGTCACCGTCGCAGCTTCAAGGCGGCATTCGCCATTCCCATCAAGGCCGAGGGCGAAACGTTCGCTGTGTTGGAATTCTTCAATGATCAACGAACCGACGAGGACCGGACGTTGATGTTGATGGTTCGTGCGGTTGGCGAACAGGTCGGATTGATCGTCGCAAGGAAGATGGCCGAAACGCGACTGCGCGATATGGATTCACAGCTAGCTCACGTCGGGAGACTGAAAACGATGGGCGAAATGGTTGCGGGCATCGCGCACGAAATCAACCAACCACTCGCCGCGATCGCCAACTACTCTCTTGCCAGCAAGAATGTGCTGGAGTCATCGTCGGCCGATCACGAGTTGCCGGTCGTGGATTGGATTCAACGAATCAACCAGCAGGCCGTCCGCTGCGGCGAGATCATTCGAAATTTGCGGAACTACGTCAAGAAGGAAGACGACCAGTGGACCTGGGTCGATCTCAATCGCGCCGTGAACGACTCGATCGCGTTGATCACAAGCGACCTTGGCAAGCATGGCGTCGTGATCGAATGCAATCTTCCGAATCCCGGCCCCAAGGTCCGCGGAATTGAAGTCCAGATACAACAGGTGATCGTGAACCTGCTCCGCAATGCCTGTGACGCGACGGGAGAACTACCCGAGCCCAGGGTCGAGGTGAAGATCGAATCCGCAGACGGACGCGCCCGACTGGTCGTTTTCGATAACGGGCCCGGAATCGATGAATCAATGCAGGCACGGCTCTTTGATCCATTCTTCACAACCAAGGCAGATGGAATGGGAATGGGCCTGGCGATCTGCAAAACGATCATCGACGCTCACGAAGGAAAGCTACGGTATGCACGACCCGGCCCCGTGGGATCGGCCTTCATCGTCGAATTGCCGGCCGTGGCATCGATGAGCGAAGAGGAACAGATCGTCGCCTGAGCGGGCGGTTTGAGCGGGCGGCTGCGACGGCTCTCTGGTACCTTGGTGGTGAGACGTGGACGCTCAATGTTGACGCCGAAGCCCATGGACCAACCGATCGTCGATGAACGCAGACGCCACGAAACGACCGCGCTCGCGCCGCTTCATCACGGTCGCTCTGGCACTGTTCGTCGCGGTAACCGCGATGCCATGGCTGTTTGCCAACACGCCGTTACGTGATCGATTACTCGCGGCAATCCTCAAACGCGAGGATTTGCGCGTTTCCAGCGACAACGCTTCGTTCGGGTATTTTTCACCATTGGCTCTCGGTGGCTTGCGAATCGAAACGCTCGATACATCCACCCAACTCAATGTGGATCAGATCGAAGCCGATCGCTCCTGGGTCCGCCTGTTGGTTTCCCGATCCGACCTTGGAAGATTCCAATTCGACCGTCCCAGCGTCGATGTGTTGGTGCGTGAAGAAATGGAAGAATCAGCCGAGGTCGATGAGACCACGTCGCCAGAGGCGACGCACCCTCCGAAGATGATTCTTGAGATCCGCGATGCGTCGATTGTCGTGCGTACGCCATCAACCGCGCAACCGCCAATCGATCTCGACAAGATCAACGTGACCGTGCAAATCGATGCGGACCGTGATCGCTCGGTCCTGCGGGTACAACCGCTTCAGCTTTTCGATCATCAAACGATCACTCCAGAGTTGTGCAGCCAGGGATTGCAACTCGTTGCTCCGATGTTGGACCGGCAACTCGATGCCAGCGGTGAGTTTTCGTTGAGATTCACGGAATTTCAAATCCCGCTCGGTGACGCAGATGCGGATCGACGTTCGAAGATCCGAATCTCGGGCGAGCTCGAATTGCACGAAATGAGCGCCAGCGTAAAGAACCCACTCACACGCCGCATCGCGGGTGTTGCGCTGGATTTGATCGGAAGCTCACTTCCGGAAACGACGATGATTGCCAGGGGCGTCAATGTGCGATTCAACGTGATTGACGGGCGTGTGCATCACGAAGGCCTGGCGCTGTTGATACCACGTGGCGAATCGTCTATCGAGATCACATCGAGCGGATCGGTTGGGCTCGATGAATCGCTCGATTTGCAGGTCGCGATTCGACTTCCTGCAAACTTGCTGGGAGAATCGCAACTGGCGAGTAAATTAACCGGCGCACCGATCATGTTGGCGATCGGTGGCACACTCGATGAACCCGAAATCGGCCTGCCGGAGCGGATCGACTGGGTTCGCTCGATCGAAACGATGCTCAATGCCAGTCCCGACGATGCGCCGCGAGACTCGTTAGAGGAAAACGTCGCCGATGTGCTGGGGCAATTGCTCAAAGGTGCACTCGACCGGGAACCATCATCCGAGGCGGACGCGGCACCCGAGCCGCGTCCCATTCTGCCGAACTTGCGTGATTGGCTTCGCTCGCGTCGAGATCGCACCAACGATCCGCGTGCGAATGATACGCCCAACAATGAAACCGAATCGGAGATTCGAATTCCGATCGACATCTGACGGTTGCGTTGGCACATGCCGCCGATGATTATCGATCCAGGGCGCGCTCGACCATCACACAATTGCGTCCGCTTTCTTTGGCACGGTACAGCAGTTGATCAGCGCGGCGGAACCAGCTTTCGCGATCGTCATCAGGCCGCAAACGGGCAACACCAATCGACAGTCCGATCCGACCCAGCATTTGGCCGGTCTGCGCAAAGGTCAGACTGTTGGTCGAGAAAAACCGGCGAATTTCGTCAGCAATCTGCGACGCCTCGTCCGCGGACTCGCCGCAAAGAAACATCGCAAACTCGTCGCCGCCATACCGGGCGATCGAACCAGCCGGACAAATATTCTGTGTTTCGGTAGCGACAAACCTCAGCACGTGGTCGCCCGCATCATGCCCGAAGTTGTCGTTGACCTGTTTGAACTCATCCAAGTCGATTAGCAATAAGAAGGCCCGCTCCCCACGCTCAGCAATCGCATCGAGTGATTGTATCATCATCGTTTCAAAGAAACGCCGATTTCCAACACCCGTCAAAGGGTCGGTCATCACCGACTTTTGCGATTCGGCCAGATCGTTCCGCAATTCGGAGACCTGGGATTGCGATTCCTGTAACCTCGAGCTTGATTCCTCCAACTGCGACTGCATCTTGGTGTTGCTGGCGATCAGCCCGGCGATGCAGGTCTGGATCTCATCCGATGTTGCATCGGTGCCCAATTTGTCGCTCGCCGAGTCGATGGAATCTCGAAACTCGTTCCCCGCGGTCAACTGTGATGCAATCAGTGATTCAAGATCCGCCATCTCATCAGACAATTCGCGACTGATGCGTGCATCAACGTCGTCGCTCGAAGTACAGAATTGATCGTACAACTGCTCGATCATTTCGGCGCTCACCTCGCCGGCCTCGTCCACGGCGTGCGAAAGTTGTTCCTTGATCGCGTCGTTGTTTCCCTCGGCGTACCTGTACCAAACCTCGTAGATTTTCGGCGTCGGCGGAGTTTGAAACTTACCTACGAATTGGAGGGCTTCCTTTGCAATCGCAAAAGCAGCAGCAAACTCGGCGGGTTTTGGATTGTCGGATCGGTCATTCATTGACGGCACCACACGATTTCGACTCTCGACCCCAGGAAGCGAATTGATGACAAGATTATGCAGGGATAGCAATTCCTGACCAGTTCAAATGACCCCTGCACTCGCGACTTTGCGTCAGTGTACCTCCATTCGCACCGCTGGGGATCAATGTCGGACCGGCTTGACCGCAATCACGTTGCTGGCGATCTGGATTGCCAACAATCCGTACGCGAAGTACGTAAATCCCGCGTACAGCGGCGAAGGTGAATCCTGGGCGACGCTCCGGACTGCTCCGATTACCGGCAGTAATGCAACCACAATCGCGGCCGCACCCACCAACAACCGACGCTGCGCCGTCGGCATCAGAAAAGTTGCGGAGATCGGGATCGCGAGTCCAATCCAATAGGCTGCCGAAAGAATCGCCAATAATGCATTCCCGAAATAAACTCCGACGCCAAACCCAAATACCGAGAGCGCCAAGGACGGCGCGATCAGATTCGACGCCCAACGCTCGGAACGCTTCAGCAGATGCTGGCCAAAGGAATGGAACCGCAGGAAAGTATTGAAAAGCGGATTGGCAATCCACGTCAAAATGACGAACAGCACGTAAAAGATCACGATCGGCAGGATCAGCGGCTTCAGGATCGGAATCGCCGGACCGACAACGCGCGTCAATACTTGAATCAACACCCATGCACCGATGATCAAGCCGAACGCGGCTTTCGAATTCAGCCGGCTCATGAACACGTAAAAGCGATGAACGATGCGAAAAACGAAACTACGATGATTCAAGGCATGAATCATGCCACCCCGCGCCATCTCGTTATGCGGATCCAATCGCAGCGCTTCGCGAAACGCGACCTGTGCCTCCTGATAACGGCCGGAATTGAGCAACGTGAATCCGTGTGCCGCATGGGACATCGGATCCTCGGGATCGCGTCGCAAGGTTTCACTCGCCGATGCAATCGCTTCCTCACCGCGTCCGAGACGCTCGAGTGAGATCGACTGGAGATTGCCGCAATCGAGATGGTCCGGATCGACGCCTAGACCCTGCTGGGCGGCATCGAGCGCCTGTCGATACATTTCGCGTGAGAGGTAGGACTGGCTGAGAATCGCAAACGCATCGGCATCGTATGGATCAAGTCGAAGCGATTCCTGTATCGAGGCCTCTGCTTCTTCGTTGCGATTTCGCTTCAGATAGCTGACCGCCAACGCGTAGTGCGCGAGCGGTTCATCAGGAGCGATTCCAACCGCTTGCTCGGCGACGGAGGTCGCTTCGACCATCCGCTCTCGATCGTTGAGAATGCAAAGCGCCAACAGCGCGTGTGCGACGGCGTCGCGCGGCTCGGAAGCCAACATCGCGCGGAGATCCCGCTCGGCCATGTCATAACGACGCTGGGAAAGCAGCATTTGAACGCGGCCGTACTGGTCGTTCATTTCTTGATCTTCAAGTAATCCAGAATGTCGTCGTACAGCCCGCCTTCGTTCGCATACAAGGCATGGTTTCGCGCAGTGGAGAACCATTCGCGGGTCGAGGGTCGGACATCCTTTGCGGCTGCCATCAAATCCTTGGTCAAGATGGGCTTTGGCAATCCCGTCTTCACCGCTTCGTGCAACTTAGCCTCGATCGCGCGATCGACGATCGCCTTCAGGTCTGCGCCCGAGTAATCCCCTGTCTTCGCGGCGATCTTCCTGGTGTCGACGCTATCGGTCGGCTTGCCGGCCAGCTGAATATCGAGAATCTCCTGGCGTGCTTGCGGATCGGGCGGCGGAACAAAAATGACGCGATCAAAACGGCCGGGCCGGCGGAACGCTGAATCAAGATGCCATGGCGTGTTGGTCGCCGCCAAACAGAGCACTCCTTCGTTGTCCGCCTCCACACCGTCGAGTTCCGAAAGAAACTGGTTGATCAATTGGCGCCCGCCGCTGCGTTTCATGTCGCTGCGGCTCGCACCGAGCGCGTCCACCTCGTCGAAAAACAGCACGCAAGGCTTGCTCCGCCTCGCCTGGTCAAACAAAGCGTGCAGATTCTTTTCGCTGTTGCCGATCCACATATCCAGCACATCATTGATCCCGACCGACATGAACTTGGCCCGCACTTCGCCCGCCGTCGCCCGCGCGAGATGCGTTTTGCCGCATCCGGGCGGACCGTACAGCAGGATTCCGCCGCCGATCTTCTTTCCATAGGCCGCGTACATGTCCGCGTGCTGGAGCGGATAGATGATCTTGACGCGGATCTCCTCCTTGACCGTCTCCATCCCGCCGACCGACTCAAAGCCTTGCTCGGGACGCTCGGCGGTGATCTCGATTTCTTCATCGAGGCCTTCGTCCTGCCACGCGGCGGGGGCGGGCTGATCCGAGGGATCATGTTCGGAAAAGTCGCGAATGCCCAGCAAACTTTCGAGTTCTGGATCGGCAACCTCGTCGTCCCGGTCAACTGCTTCGCGATAGGAAGAAACCGCTCCACGGATATCGCCGCCACGTTGCAATAACCGAGCATGCATGATCATCGCACGCGGATCGGGGTTCTTCCCGGAAACAAGGGTTTCAACAATCGCCAGCGCGTGCGAATCCTTGCCGGCACGGAAATAGATCTCCGCAAGCGACAGCTGCAACGGGATACTGCGAGGATGATGCTGCAGGGCGCGTCGAGCCGTTTGTTCGGCTTCGTCGTAGCGCAACAACTCGACCAGCAACTTGATCAACTGATTCGCGAGTTCCGTGTTCTCGGGCGTCAAGGCGACCGCGTTTCGAAGCGCTTCGAGCGCGGCATCATTCGGGTTGGTCACGTGCGGGCGCCTCCTGTTGCTCTGGCGAATCCAATGGCAAGGACGAATCCAATGGCTGTGGCGACTCCAACGGCCCGGGAGACTCCAGCAGCACCGGCGCGGGCACCTGTCCAGGCAAAGCCGCTGGCTCGGGTACCGGCGCGACATCCGCCTCCACGTCTTCCACCGTGACGCTCACAATATCATCCAATGCGCGGACCGCGACCGTCGTCATCAGTGCGCCAATCACGAAGAGCGCAACGGGAATCAGTAGCCCGCCGCGTGATCGCTCGAATTGTTCAAAAGGATCGTGGACCATTGGACCGTCGGGTTCAATTCCATCGCTAAAACGCGTCTTTCACATCCTACGCGATTCGCTGGTGCCCGGCTATCACCGGCGTCATGGTGGTCGTGCAACCGCACACTCCTCAGCACCCTCTCAATCGATTCGACCGGCAACTCTTTTTTTACTGCGCCGTCCCTAATTGTATGCAAGAGTTTCAAGTCCAATCTTTTGGCGTGCCCGCGGGGGGACTGCGATGACGCATTGCCGAAACTATCGAGAGTCTCACGAGGATCGAATGAACAAGCAAGTTGCACTCGCCGTCGTCATCGCCGCTATGCCAGCCACGGCACACGGTGTTGGGTTCCCTAAAAAGGCGACGCGCGCCGTGAGAAAAAGTCGTAATGTGGTAAAACGTCCGAGCAACTATGCGGCAGCTCGGATCGATACTTCACCCGAGAAAATGACTGAGCGATTCGGCTTAAGCATTTTGATTCGCGAAAAATCGCAATCGGGCGAAAACACGAAGTTCGTGAAGCAGCCCGATTGAAGCTTTGAAATGATCTCGCGTTTCCCACGGGTTCGAACTGATCTCAATGCTGGTAGAGCGCAGCACAGGCACCGGCGGGATCACGAATGACCGCGCATCGGCCGCTGCCGACCTGGCGCGGCCCGGCAAGCAGTTCCCCACCAAGTCGTTGGCAATCGGCAACGCTTTGATCGAGATCCGCGACGGTGATGTAGACCATCCATTGGCTCGGCAGGCCCGCGTTCTCACCTTTCGCGTGACACACGCCCGCGACCGTTTCGCCGTCTGAGCCCTGCATGCAAAAGTCGTTGTAGTCACCCATTTCAACCGGATTGCTCGACCATCCCACGACCTGTTCGTAGAACTCACGGATGCCCTCGGCGTTTTCGACGGTCAAGTCGATCCACGATATCGCGCCGACATGTTTGGTTGGATTGCTCACGGAACGCACACACCTGAAGAGAAACTCGCAGGAAGGTCTTGAGAACGTCTGGATGTTTTAACCGATACGGTCCACGCAATCGCCCGACCTGACGTAAAAGTCCCATTCGTCAGCAACTTTTTTCGCTTCCGCAAGTCATTTCTGTGACAGAGTTGAGTGCGTCGGTGTGCATTCACATTTGAACTCAGAAAGCACGCCCAAATCTTTCGCCCGATGACCATCGAGATCAATCCAAATGATAAAGCGATTCACCATTGTTGCCCTGCTCGCCGCTTTCATCGCCGCCGAAGCGGATGCACAAAACCGCACGTACCGCCGCCGCGGTGTGATTTTCGGCGGATTGGCGGGAGCGGCAATCGGTGCAGCGATTGGTGACAAGGGCGATAACGAAACGGCCGGAGCCTTGATCGGTGGCGCAGTGGGTGCGATCGCCGGTGGGAAGATCGGGTCACAAAAAGATCAGCGCATCGAGCACAACCGAATCTATCACTCGGGACCGTACAACGCCCCGCACGGCGGATACCACCACACGCCGCAGTCCCAATACTATCGCCCCGGTTACTATCCGTCGCAGGCACCGCCGTACCCAACGCCGGTGAACCCGCACGCGGGAAACATCATCGTCCAGGGTGAAACGGGCGTGCGGCCGATCGTCGCTGAGGATGTCGTTGTCATGGTGCGATCAGGGATGAGCGAGTCGATGATCATCGAACAGATTCACCTCAACGGCGTGATGCATCGATTGGCCATTTCCGACGTGATTCGACTTCATCAACTCGGTGTCAGCGAACGGATCATCGTTGCCATGCAACATGCCGCACCAAGTGTTCCATCGAGCGAAGTCATTCTCGAACCCACACAATCTTACCGAGCACCATCGACCGATTATCCCGCGGCCGGCCCCAGCATTGTGGCTCCGAGTAACACTCGCTAGCTGGCAAAAATTGCAGCCCGAGCGGGAGGCTCTCAGTTTGCGTAGCTGAACAGCAACCAGAACCGAAAAACCGGTTCAATCGACCGGTCGTTGAATCAAACGTGTTCGCACGTAGTCGATCATCATCCATTCGGCGATGACCATCAGCACCGGCACGGAAAAAAGCAGGAACTGTGAGAACTCAGGCTTGCTCGCCCAATCGGGTCCCGATCTCGCCAGCGCCGCGATCACCGCCATCACCAGCGATCCGTTGATAAAGAGCAGCCCGCAGGTGATCAGCGCCGAGCCGATTGCCATGACACATCCGGCTGCGATTGTCTTGCGGGCCCCGGAATCTCCCCAACGCATGATCATAGATCCGCCTTCATCGGCATCATTCCGCTCAGCGCGATCGTCACGACCAAACCGGTGATCGACAGGACGATTAACAACGGAGTCCAGCTTCTCAGCGATTCGCCCTCGGTCAATCCGCCCATCTTGGTAAAGACCCAAAATCCGCTGTCATTCATCCAGCTTCCCATCAGCGATCCGGTTCCCACAGCGGTTGCCACGTAGACCATGTGATAATCCGGCTTCGCATCACCAATGATCGCCGCCATCATCCCGGCCCCAACGATCATCGCGACTGTGCTGCTCCCTTGTGCGACTTTCAGCACAGCTGCGATTCCCCAGGCCAGCAACAGCAATGCGATTCCCGACGCGCCGCTGCCGGCGAAGTAATCCTTGATCGTATCGCTGATGTTGGTATCGCCAAGCATCGCGCCAAATGCACCACCAGCCGCGGTAATCAAGATAATGACGCCGCCGCTCATCAGCGACTCTTCGACGTCTTCGCCAAGGCTTCGCCACGAGATCGAGCGGACGTACTTGAGCGTCAGCATCGCACACAACGCGGCAAGCATCAGCGCGAAATTCGCGTTGCTCCATAACGCCAACCGATTTGACAATTGCCGGCTCGGGGAATCCCATTGATGCGCGGCGAACAGTTCCGGATAGGCATCTTCAAGCAGCGAACGATTCATCCGACGGCGATCAACCGGTTTCATTCGCAATTGGTTCGCCGCAAGTTTCGACTTCGACACGCCCGAGAGCGCAACCCCCAGAAACGCGTCTTCATCGTAGAACTTTTCGTCCAATAAGACCTTGTTCAACAGTTCGACCACTTTCTCTTTGGAAACATCGTCCACGGCGGCCCGTTTCAAGTAGGCGCGATCGTCCGTCGATAGCCGGCCGCTTTCGATCACCCGACCCGCGGGCGTATCCGTTTGGGCGTCGTTCATCAGCACCGCGAATTGTTCGTAGTCAAGCACATCGGAGACGACGAGTCTCGCGCGGTCTTCCCGATCGGCCATCGTCATGGCAAGGGTCCCAGCGCCGATCAAAACCACAGGAAGCACCACCGGCAGGAGCGAAACCCAGAGCGACGGCAACTGGTCTTCCGACAATGCCTGGTGTTTCTCCTCTTTGGCACCAAGAGGACGCATTTCGACCGGCATGATCTTGTCAGCAACGACTGAGTAGATGAGTCCGACGATCGCCGCCGGAATCGCAACGACAGTCCCGATCAACATCATCATGCCGATCTCGACACCCAGGATCGCGGATACCAACAAGGGTCCGGGCGTCGGCGGCACCAACGTATGCGTGATCGCGCCGCCGGTCGCGATCGCCATCAGGTATCGCAAGTAGTGCTTGCCGGTTCGCCGGTAGAGACTTCGGGCCAGCGGTACCAAGAGGTAGAAAACGGTGTCAAAAAAGACAGGGATTGCCAGCACGAATCCGCTGAACATCAATCCGATCGAAGCTTTTTTCTCGCCCGTTACATTGACCGCGCTCCGCACGATCCGGTCGGCCGCGCCGCTGTCGAGCATGCATTTGCCAATGATCGCCGCCATTGCGATCACGATCCCGATACTGCCGGCGGCACCACCAAATCCCTGGACCACGGCGTTCATCCGGCTTCCGGCATCCTCGCCATTCACCAGCCCTACGCCCAGGCTGACGACCAGCGCCGAAAGGATCAACGCCAGAAACGCATTGAGTTTCAAGCCGATGATCAAACCCAGAACGGACACGATGCCGATCACCAGCAACACCACAGGCATCGCGTTAACGGACGTTGCCGCAGTCGCACCCGCACTCGCGGCGTCCTGTGCACACAGCGGCGTGACGCTGAACATCACCGCGACACAGGAACAAAAACAGAGCAACAACAGCGGCACTCGCATCCCAAGACCTTCCCAACGGAGCACTTCATCCAGTCGACCAGCCGAGTGAGGATTTTAGCCGCATCGATTCGCGCCGTGTGACACCCGAGACCTCTCTTTTCAGGTCTCGCCATCTCCCGACTCACCTGGCTCGGATTCTCGCCGCCTGCGGAGACTCTCGCTGACACGCTCGAGAATCTCGCGCTCGTCGCTGTCGAGTGCCTCGATCCCGTCTTGATGCAACCGCGTGAGAATCTGATCAAGACGTTCCGCGTCGACCGCTTCACTCCGCTCCTGTGCAACCGCTTTTTTCAGTCGTTTGCGGTTGCCTCGTTCGCGAATCGATTCGCGAACGCGCGTCGCGAGCCCCGGTTTGTCGGCACCAACTTGCAAGGAAGGCTCGCCCGCATGCGAAAGGGTGTCAACCGATCGAAATCCGTCGAGTGATTCTGCCAGGTCGGGGGCCCGCGCGGACACCCAAAGCAATACTCCCAGCAGGATGAATAACGGCCAATTGGACGAATAGAATGGCTCGTCGACCGTCGCAATGAAAATGCCCATCATGACGGTGGCGATCGCGATCAACGAAAGACACCGCCGCACAATCGCTTCCTGAGTCCCCAAATCGAGTCTTCGAGCCGAGAGTCCTACGATCGAGGTAAGGACCTGGCGGCCCTGTGTCCTTGGCAACGGACACATCTGGAAGAGTGCCTGGACCCAACACAGCCACGCAGCGCTGAGCCAGATCGAATCGGACTTCGCGAAACCAATGCTCGGCGCAGTGAACGTGGGCGCCTCGGCCGGCGCCATCACAGGAACCTGAAAACCACCATCGACGATCCGGTAAAAGGCTCCGAGGAACAGCAGGGAAACGACGGTGAGAGTCGAGATCGCAAATGTCCGACCAGGGGGCCATGACCGAGGCGACGATTCGATTCCAACCAATCCGATGTTGATCGCCGATTCGCGTAACCCTGACATCCACGTCAACAATGCGTGCGTCACGATCTGGATGCCCCATCCGGAAATCCAAAACAACGTTCCCAATGCTGCAGCGCGAGGCAGATCCGTGTTCTCCGGAGGGCCCGAAACAACCAACACGACGCCGACGAGAATCGCAGCCGCAATGAAAACGGTATACGAAAGCGAGAAGCTGATTCCCCCGATGCGTCCCAGCGGCACCGCCCAAGGATCGAAGGTATCGTTCAAGTCCGAATCTGGTTTCGGCGTTCGGGAGGAAGCATTGCCGACAGGCATGAGACGTCAACGCGATCGAAGAAGGACCGAACAGGAAAATTGGACCGGCACCTCGAAAACATCCGCGAAAATGGCGGCGCCGGAAAACCATTACGGATGTCGATTCTAGCCAGTTCTCATCGAGCCTGCTCCGCGAGCGGCCGCATGAAAAAACCCAGGCCGGGGCCTGGGTCGCAAATGACGTCTGGCCAATTCGATTCGGCCGTGAAACCAGCGGGAAACTCAGCCGGCAATCTTCAATTGTGGGCGGCCGCTGGCCGTCAAAATCTCGCGCAGACGCTCGAATTCATCCGAGTCGGTGAAATGAATCGTGATCTTGCCGCGACCGCGCGCCGAACTTTTGATCTCGACCTTGGTCCCAAAGACCATGCGCATTTCCTGCTGCATCGCTTCGATCTGTGGTGAAATCTGACGACGCTTTTGGCGAGTCGCATTGATCACTTTCTTACCGGTCTCGGTGTCTTCTTCCGCTTTCAAAAGTTCCGAGACGTGACTTTCGGTCGCGCGAACGCTCCACCGCTCTTCCATGATTTTTCTAGCCGTTCGTGTTTGAATTTCCTCGTCTCCGATCGGCAACAGCGCCCGTGCGTGGCCGGCACTGATTTCACCCGCGCTCAACCAATCGAGAATCTGTTGCGGCAGTTCGAGCAACCGCATCAGGTTGGCGATCGTGCTACGGTCGATGCTCAGCCGGCGTGCCAAATCATCCTGCTTGCACTTGTGCTCCTGGATGTACCGTTTGAACGACAGTGCCTTTTCGATCGGGTTCAAATCCTTGCGCTGCAGATTCTCGATGATCGCCAATTCGGCGACCAATCGGTCGTCCGCCTCACGGACTTCCGCGCGGATCTTGGACAACCCGGCATGGATCGTCGCCCGTAAACGGCGTTCACCGCTGATCAACTGGTACCGGCCATCAACGATGCGAACCAGAATCGGCTGCAATTGCTGGTGGTTTTTGATACTTTCGGCCAGCGAGGCGATCTCGTCCTGATTGAATTCGCGGCGCGGCTGGAACGGATTGTTCTCGACCTCGTCGACTGACAATTCAAGCGTCTCGATACCGCTGGCGCTGCCTTCACCCTCGATCGGATTACCGTTTTCATCAAGCGGCGTTCCGAGCAACGCGGCAAGTCCTTTGCCCAAACGTCGGTCTTTTGTAGTTGCAGTACTAGTCACGCTGAAGCACCTCCATGCACAGCTGGGTGTAGGCGAACGCGCCGCGGGACCGCGGTGCGTATTGAAACACGGTTTGGCCGTGACTCGGGGCTTCGCTGAGCGAAACGTCCCGGGGCACGACGTTGTCGAAGACGATGTCGCCAAAGAAATCTCGAACCTCTTCGTCCACCTCGCGAGTCAACTCGAGATGGGGGTCGTACATCGTCAACAGGATTCCGCCAAAGGTCAGTCGTCCGTCGGTTGCGACGATGACCCGCTTGATCGTCCCGATCAACTGGGTCAAACCTTCCATGGCAAAGTATTCACATTGGATTGGCATCAGCACTTCGGTGCTGGCGGTCAACGCCGTCTGGGTCAACGTGCCGACGCTCGGGGGACAATCGATCAGAACGAAATCAAAGTCGTGGATCACTTCGTCCAGGTGGGCTCGGACGCGAGCCGATTCGTCGTCGCCACTATTTGCTAGCTTGTCGACGTCGTGAAATGTGCGGCTTCCCGGGACAATCGACAACCGCTCGAGATTGGTTTCGACGATATTCTCCGACAGCGGCTTGTCGCTGATCAGTGCGTGTCCCTCGGTGGGGCTCACGCCGAGCGATGACGTCGCATTGCACTGGGGATCCATGTCCAGCAGCAGGGCACGCTTGCCGGACAGGGCGAGGGCAGCAGAGAGATTGACGGCGGTGGTTGTCTTTCCAACGCCTCCCTTCTGATTCACCACGCAAAGTATCCTTCCCACCGGGGTCTGCTCTCTGCTTGAGAAAGCCAAGGGTCGGCGAACCTTCGTGATCCGCCCATCGAGATCGGACACTAGGACAGTCACGGTCGGTGAAACAAGAGTGGTTTCACAAGAAACTGACCTTGACAGCGAGAATTCGAAAAACGGCCAAACCGCCGATTTCCAGCGGGCGAGGTCTAACAGGCGTCGCGGGCCGCTTTACCCCGTTTTCGACGGTAAATCAGAGCGCCAATGCCCGCACCGCTGAGCAGAACCAGGCTCGATGGTTCCGGCGTGGA
>JAHELS010000049.1 GCA_024644085.1 Rhodopirellula sp. | reverse complement strand
AGCAAGATGGATGACTGTTATGTCGATGGCGAACGTGTCGTATCGCAACCGGGCGATTTTTATGGGGGCTGGATCACGAGCCAAATCGTGGGGCCATTCAAGGGTGGCGCCGGGACTTTGGGGTGGTAACGGGGTGACGATCGGCAGTGAACGTTATGATGGAACATGCATGCGAGCCTAAGTCACGCTGGCCGCCTTGAACTACTACCAACGATCCGTCGTAAACGACGAGATGGAACCGGCCGATGCCTGACACCACGACATCTATCAGACATGATCCCTCGGCATCGACCGAATCCTTTCGTGAGGACGTTCTGTCCGGTCTCCGCGGCTCGCCCCGCAGCTTGCCCTGCAAGCATTTTTATGACCAGCGCGGTTCGGCTCTTTTCGAACGTATCTGCAAGCTCGATGAGTACTATTTGACGCGAACCGAACTAGCGATCATGCGTCGTTACGCACCCGAAATGGGAGCACAGATTGGCGAAGGCGTGATGCTGGTGGAATACGGAAGCGGAAGCAGCATCAAGACCAGGTTGTTGCTCGACGAATTAATCAATCCGGTTGCCTATGCACCGGTCGACATTTCACGCGACCACCTTGCTATGGTGGCGCGAATCCTGCGGCGCGATTACCCCTCAATCGAGATCTTGCCTGTTGCGGCCGATTTCACATCCGAGTTTCGCCTGCCAGAGCCCAAGAGAGATTACACGCACGCGGCTGTCTTCTTCCCGGGCTCGACGATTGGAAACTTTGAACCGCGAGATGCACAACTCCTGTTAGCGAACATTGCACGGCTCTGCGGAGAAGGCGGGGGCCTTTTGATCGGCATCGATTTGGATAAGGACCCCCGAATTCTTGAACTCGCTTACGATGATCCAGCCGGGATCACCGCCCAGTTCAATCTCAATCTGCTCCATCGGATCCGTAATGAGCTCGACGCCGACGTCGACATCGAAGGCTTCAAACACGTTGCGTGTTACAATCAGACGCGGTCCCGCATGGAAATCTTTTTACAAAGCTTGTGCGATCAACAGATCGTGATCGATGGCGAGTCGTTTAAGTTCACGCCAGGCGAGATGATTCATACGGAGTACTCGCACAAGTACACAATCGAGGGCTTCGCCGAGATCGCGGCCGCTGCGGGATTGACTCTTCGCAAAAGCTGGACAGACGAGAAAGGTTATTTTGCGGTGCTGCACTTCGCCATGTTGCAGCAGGTCTGAGGCGTCGTGGGAGCAATCAGAACAAGAATCATGTCAACGAAAACCGCTGCCGCTCACTCCTCCACATCCGAATCCGTCGGCCGGACCACTGCAGCGCAGTATCGCCGTGTGAGAGCTTTTTCGGAAAAGATTGCCGATTCGCTCGCGGCGGAAGACTGTGTGATCCAGTCAATGCCCGATGTCAGCCCCATGCGGTGGCATCTGGCCCATACGACGTGGTTTTTCGAAACGTTCGTACTCAAAGCTCACAAGGACTACCAAGTATACGACGAGCGTTTCGATTTCCTTTTCAACTCGTATTACAACACTGTCGGTGACCAGTTTCCGCGTGACCAACGTGGGTTGCTGTCCCGCCCGACAGTCGACCAGATCTTCGAGTACCGCCGCCACGTGGACGACCATCTGATTGCCTTGCTCCGGTCGCGCGACATTACCGCAGGTGAAATCTCTGTGGTAAACCTGGGGCTCAACCATGAACAGCAACATCAGGAATTGATGCTGACCGACATCAAGCATGTCCTTTCCTGTAATCCACTTCACCCTGTCTACTGCGAATCGCCCATCGTCGCGAGCCATGGGGCTGCGGGGGGCGGTTCGGTCTCCTTCGACAACGGTCTCTACCACGTCGGGCACGATGGCGAAGGATTCGCTTATGACAACGAATCGCCGCGGCATCAGGTCTACCTCGAGCCTTTTCGTCTTGATTCACGATTGGTCACGGCAAGCCAGTACCTCGATTTCATCAACGATGATGGTTACGCGACATCCCGGTGGTGGTTGTCGATTGGTTGGCAGACGGTGAGAGACGAGAGATGGAACGCACCGCTTTATTGGCATCAAATCGACGGGGAATGGTTTCATTTCACTCTTGCCGGGCTGCAGCCAATCGACCCCCATGCGCCGGTCTGCCACATCAGCTATTTCGAGGCTGATGCCTTTGCTCGCTGGGCCGGTGGGCGGTTACCGACTGAATCTGAATGGGAGGTGGCAAGCAGCCGCGTTCCGGTGGAAGGGCCTTTTGCGGACCAGCTTGTCGATGCGGGACTTTGCGTCCACCCTTCGGCGCAGGCAGATTCGACCGATCCCGAGAGTTTGACGCAAACACGTGATGGCATCGGGTTGTCTCAGATGTTTGGAACGACGTGGCAATGGACCAGCAGCCCCTATACTGCGTATCCGGGCTACGCGCCGCCGGATGGTGCGTTGGGCGAGTACAACGGTAAATTCATGTGCGGTCAATTCGTCTTACGAGGCGGCTCGTGCGCGACACCAAGTGATCACGTCCGCCGCACCTATCGAAACTTTTTTCCGCCCTCGGCCCGCTGGCAGTTCAGCGGCATGCGGTTAGCACACGATCTGGAATAAAACATTGAATCTGGAGCCCTTGAACTTGTCTAACGTTCGCAGATCGATTGTCATTGCTGTCGCATTGTTGTTAGTAGGTTGCAGCCGCACGCCCGATGATGGCGTTCAGTTCACCAATGTGACGCAGTCCCAGCCGATCACGATCGAAAACTTTTCAGAGTTGCGATTCAGCGACAAGGACGGAAACGAAGTTCAACTCGCCGATATCATGACGCGGGACTATTTGGTTTTGGTGATCACACGAGGCTGGTATGGCGGCGTCTGTTTCTACTGCGCGTCGCAGACATCGCGTTGGGCACGTCGCTTCGACGAACTCGATCCCTATGATGCCCAATTGGTTGTCATCTTCCCGACCGAAACCGAAGAAGAAGCGCCGAAACTGGAGGAACTCACAAAACGTATCAAAGGGGGTGAAATCCCTAACGACGACGTTCCCTATCCAATTCTGCTGGACATCAATCTGACAAGCGTCGATCAGCTTGGGATCCGAAGCGAACTCGCCAAGCCCTCGACGTACATCATCGACCGCGAAGGTCGCGTCAGATTCGCGTACGTGGGCGAGTCGATCGCGGACCGTCCAACGGTGGACTCAGTGCTCAACCAGCTCGACAGTTTACAGAACTAGAGGTCGACGCTCGCGGATGTCGCAGGACTTGCAAGATCAACGCGACGGGAGATTCCTCGAGATTTGCCTCGAGCTGAAGCTGCTCCAGGCGGAAGCGGTCGATACGCTTCGATCTGAAATCGGCACCTCTGGTGCTGCGTCGGTCTCTGAAACCGTCGTCCAGCGCGGGTTGGTGACGCCCGCCGACGTCGACATTGTTCTTTCCCTCCTGAAACCTGACGAGGTGGTACCGGGATACAAGATCCTCGAATTAATCGGGCGTGGAGGCATGGGGGTCGTTTACCGCGCCGAGCAAATTGACCTTGAACGCATCATTGCGTTGAAAACAATCTTGATCAGCAAGGTCAACGATTCGACGGTCGCGGCGAGGTTCGAGCGGGAAGCAAAGGCTCTGGCAAGGCTCCAGCACCCAAACATCGTCCAGGCTTTGAATTTTGGGCAACACCAAGGCCGCTATTACCTTGCGATGGAACTGGTCACCGGGCGGACGTGCGAACAGGCAGTCCGTGACCGGGGAATCATACCGGCCGATGAAGTCTGGTCAATCGTGCGGCAGGTCGCCTCCGGGTTACTACATGCACTCGGCCAAAACCTGATCCATCGTGACATCAAGCCGGCAAATTTGATCATGGTTCCGCCTCCGGAAGGTTCGGCAAGTGGAATTCCAATTGTGAAGATTACCGACTTCGGATTAGCGATGTTTGCCGACCAGAGCCCGGAGCAACTCAAGCTCACCACCGGCGACAAGATCATGGGCTCTCCCGCTTACATGTCGCTCGAACAGTTTGGAGGTCGTGTGGTCGATTTCCGATCCGACATTTATTCCCTCGGCGCAACCGCGTGGCACCTCCTATTCGGCTCGCCGCCGTTTCGTGGCAGCAACATTGCGACGCTCTACCAGGCGAAATCAACACCACTTGTGGTCGACTCGGCACAACTCGGGGTCTCCTTGCCGGACAACCAGATGCGGCTTTTGCTTGGCATGCTCGATCCAGATCCGGACCTTCGGCCGGGCAATTACCGTCAACTCATCGACGCAATCGACGCTCTGGGTGTGTGCAAGGCTGTGTCGCCTATCGCGATGTCGACGGCCGAGATGCAGAGCGAAGTGGCGACGAGTCAGCAGCCAACAATGCTGAGTGCCCCGCCTGCTTCGCAGACACCGCCGCAGCTGGATTCTGTGGAAAAACCGCTTTCCTCGACCATCGAGCTGCCGGATTCCGATGCTGGGACAGTTCGCGCTCCGCGCCGGTTTCGATGGACCATCGCGGGAGCGGCTATCGCGGTGATGCTCGTTGTCGTCGGTTGGATGCAAACTCGGCCACCGACGCGCGGCCCTCGATCCTACACTCGCGTCTTCAATACCACGCCGCTGTTCGATGGTGTGACATTGAGCGGATGGGATGTCGGGGGCTCGATGGTCGGTGCCTGGAATACCGTTGAGGCACCCGATGATTCGACGGCGATCGCATGTACCACACAGCGCGGCGCACTGACGCGCCGACTGCCCGCGACGACGCACCCTCGGATTGGACTCTTCGTCTGGATCGCCAGGGGCGGCGGCCCCGTGGACATTGACTTCGCGCTGGAGTCATCCGTACCGTCGGACGTCCGCGGCTGTCTACGTATCTCGGCGACGAAGAATGAGCTCGGCGAAAAGGATTCCGATTTTGGAGAGCTGAGCGTCGCAACCGAGTCGCCAGCGTTCCCAACCGTACACGACCGCTATCACGTGGTTCACATCGAGCGACAGCCGAGTGATTGGTATGTCTTTCTCGAAGAGCGACTGATCGGCACCCTGCCAATCAGCACCGTGGGCGAAGGGAATGCAATCCGGCTCGTCGTGCACGGTCAGGACAGCCGCGAAAACGCGGAATCGAAAGCGTTCTTCGCCGACGCGCAGCTGTACGATCTGACAACATCCGACAATTAGGTACAGCGGACACGACACCGTTCGCCCACACTGTGCCCAGCCCCGAGCTCGCACGCCACGCTCTAATCAGCTCTCGATGGAATTCCGCGTGATTCGTCGAAACCCTATCGTCGCAAACAGACCGGTCAGTGCGAATGCGGAGACGGCGGCGAATACGTGATGGTGCCCCTCGGATCCCGGCGACCGATCGAGCAACGCGCCCATCAATGGTCCCATGAACACGTCGGGCATGTAACCGACCACCGAGACGATCCCGACCGCTGTTCCCGTGCTGGCGAATGGAATGCGCCCCTCGTCCATGATCGCGAAGTAGAGGCCACGAAGCGCGAACAACGCGGCGCTGGTCGCCAGAAGTGTTGCAAAGAACGCCGCGACCATTCCAGGACGCAGCAAGCCGGCGGCGATCACACCGCTGGCAAGCGTCAGCGCCGCGAAACTGAACATGGTCATTTTCGTCACTCCAATGCGATCAGCGATCACGCCGGCACCGATCGCGGCAACCGGGCGCACCCACAACGTTACCGCACCGATCCGAGCTGAATTCACTTCGTCGAATCCAAGTGCTTCGTTCGCGTAGAGCGAGATGTCGTCCAATCCCTTGTACCCCGCGTATGCACAAATAACGATCGCTGCCTGCAACCAGACGGTCGGCATCCGCAATACGCGGCCCAGGTTTGGCGTCGTGCGTTTGTCCGGGTCGTATGCACCCTCGAATGTCGAAGGGAGCACGAACCAAACGAGCAACGCCGTGGCGAAAGTGGAAACCGTGAAGACGAGAATGACGTATCGGAGCGCCTCGGCACGCTGAATCGGCGTCGCACCCTGCACGTCGACCGGCAACACGGCGGCAAAGACGGCGACCGCGAGCGAACCAATCAGGGCGGCGACCAATCCCCGCCCGCCGTCGAGTAACCCGAACGCGCGGCCCGGCAGCTGGCCACCAGCCCACTCTCGTGTCGCACGAATCAATGGCGACCAAAGTAACAGGATCGTCGTGATTCCCCAGAATCCGTACAGGACCATCAACAGCGGCAACGATGGAATCGACGCCATCACCAGCCCGCCCGCCGCGGTCGTTGCCAACGCGATCGCGATCAGGTTTCGTGGAGGGAAACGATCGGCCAGCGGACCGCCGGGAAAATATGCGATCATCGCAACGACGCCATAGATCGAAAACGCGGCGCCCAATTGCAGATTGGTCAGACCGTATACGTCCAAGAGTGTCGGTCGAAAGACCCTCGCCAGGACGAACGGCAAGAAGAACACCGATTCGCCCGCGACGACCAGCGCGATCATCACGACGATCCGAGCGATCGGTGAGGCGGATCGAGCAACGACATGCCCGCCAATCGAGGGCGGTTGAGGATTCTGCACGCCCAGTCACCAAACAGAGAAGGGGGGGACCCTCTAAACGATGAATCCCGCCCGCCTGGCTGTCAATCGCGAATCGCGACCGGATTCTCAGCCGCCGCTCGGTCCGGTGCTGACGACGACTTGGCTGGGTCGAATCACTCGATCGTGCAGTTGGAAACCGGTCTGAGTGACGTGGGCGATCGTACCTTCGGCATGCGAATCGCTGGGCATCTGCGAGATCGCTTCGTGAAAGTTAGGATCGAACAGTTCGCCTTCGGTGGGAATCTCGCGAACACCGTATTTCGCGAGCGTATCGTCGAGTTGCTTGGCGACCATCGCCACCCCTTCCTGCAAACCGCTGGAATCGGCAGCGTTGTCAGCGGCTTGGAGTGCCCGGATCAAATTATCACGAACCAGCAGGATGTCGGCGATCATCGGCATCGACGCGAATCTCAGCTGATCCTCGAAATCTCGCCGCATCCGTTTGCGGAAATTCTCAGCTTCGGCTTGTGCCATCAGCACACGCTTGTCCGCTTCGGCTGCTGTCACCCGCAACCGCTCCATTTCCTCGTCACGTGTTTCTTCGACTTGCGGTGCGTCTGCCTCGTGCGCGCCGTATTCGTCATCCATGCTTGGATCCGTCTGGTTCATCTCTTCTTCGGGTCGGGTTTCTTCGCTCATTGGTTCACTCACGATTCTTGCGGTTGTGTGTCAGAATCAAAGAACGTTCGCAACTTTTCGAGGAACGACTTGCGGTGTGGCAAAACCGATTCGTGATCGAGGTCGGCCAATTCACGAAGCAAGCGTTCCTGGTCCGCGTTGATTTTTTTCGGCACCTCGATAAAGACCTGGACAAGCAGGTCGCCGGTGTGTCCGCCTCGCGGATCGGTAACGCCCTGGTCTTTCAAGGTGAAAACATCGCCGTTCTGCGTCCCCGGTTCAACGCGCAGCTGATGGGGTCCATTCAGCGTCGGCACTTCGATTTCGGCGCCCAACGCAGCCTGGCTGTAAGAGATCGGTAGCTGGAGAATCAAGTGGACGCCGTCACGCTTGAACAACTCGTGCGGCTTGACCGTGATGAAGACGTAGCAATCGCCAACCGGGCCACCGTCCGGACTGGCTTCGCCCTCGCCGGGCACGCGAACACGCATCCCATCGTCGACGCCGGCTGGAATGGTGACGGTCAATTCCGCTTTCTTATTCTGCAATCCCGAACCGCGGCAATCGGCGCACGGCTGGCTTATCTGCTGGCCCGTTCCCGAGCAATTGGGGCACGCGGTTTGTACTCTCAGGATTCCGGCCGACTGAACGACCTGGCCCCGACCGCCGCATGTGTTACAAATCGTTGGCTGGCTACCCGGTGCGGCGCCGGTACCGGTACAGGTTTCGCATCGGACGCGCCGCCGGAATGAGATATCTTTTTCGACGCCGCGCGCCGCTTCCTCGAGGGTCAGCGTAACATTGCAGCGGATGTCCGCGCCGCGGCGCGATCGCCGGCGGCGCCCACCGCCGCGTCCGCCGAACAGGTCACCAAACATTCCGCCGCCAAACAGATCGCCGAAGGCCTCGAAAATATCTTCAACGTCGTTGAACTGATGGACCCCGTCGACGCCGGCGTGTCCGTACCGGTCGTAGCGTTCACGTTTTTCCGAATCGCTGAGCACCTCGTAAGCTTCCGTCGCCTCCTTAAACCTTTCGACGGCGTCTTCGTCATCGCGATTGCTGTCGGGGTGGAACTTGATCGCCAATTTTCGGTAAGCGCGATCGACCTCTGCTTTGGAAGCGGTCCGCTCGACGCGAAGTACTTCGTAATAGCAGGTTTTGTCGGCCATGATCAATCACCTTTTTAGCCGGCCCGTCGAGCGGCCGATGCGGGCCGAATCTTAGTCAAAACGGGTCGCAAGCCAAGATCAATGCTGGCGAGCGACCCGTTGTTCATGACACCGCCGCGCCTTTGAACGCGGCGGCGCGGTTATCGTAGTCCCAAGGCCTCAGGCGACCACCCCTTCAACCGGACGGCGTTCTTTATCCTCGGCGTCGAAATTGGTCACGAGAGCCTCGGTGGTCAGCAACAAACCCGCGATGCTGCCGGCATTGGCCAGCGCCGTGCGAACGACTTTGACCGGGTCGATCACGCCCGATTTGAACATGTCGACGTATTCGCCGGTGTTGGCGTTATAACCAACGTTGGCACCTTTCTCTCGGACATCATCCACCACGACGCTGCCGTCGATGCCACCGTTGTCTGCGATTTGTCGCATCGGTGCATCGAGTGCGCCGAGAACGATATCGACACCGATCTTTTCGTCACCCTTGGCGGCCGCAACGACCGTCTTGCCATCGGCGTTTTTGACCGGTGACGACTTGACCGCCTGGACGGCTTCATGGCATCGAACCAGCGCGACACCGCCGCCCGGGAGAATGCCTTCTTCGACCGCAGCACGGGTCGCGTGAAGAGCGTCTTCCAGGCGGGCCTTGGTCTGCTTCATCTCAGCCTCGGTTTCCGCACCAACGCTGATGACTGCGACACCGCCGGCCAACTTGGCGAGTCGTTCCTGGAACTTTTCCTTGTCGTACTCGCTGTCGGTCTGCTCGATTTGAGCACGAATCTGGGCGACACGTTTGTCGATATCAGCACGCTTTCCGCCGCCCTCGATGATCGTCGTGTTGCTCTTGTCAACCGTCACCGTCTTGGCGCGACCAAGTTGCTCGAGCGTCACGTTTTCGAGTTGGATGCCGAGATCTTCGCTGATCAAGGTTCCACCGGTCAGCGTCGCGATATCGCCCAGCATCGCCTTGCGTCGATCACCGAATCCAGGTGCCTTCACGGCGCAAACGTTCAAGGTGCCGCGAAGCTTGTTAACCACCAGCAACGTCAACGCTTCGGCATCGACATCCTCGGCGATGATCAAAAGCGGCTGGCCGGTCTGGGCCGACTTTTCCAAAAGCGGCACCAGGTCACGGATGTTGCTGATCTTCTTTTCATAAAGCAGCACCAAAGCGTTTTCGAGATTCGCCTCCATCGTGGCTGGATCAGTGATGAAGTAGGGCGAAATGTAGCCCTTGTCGAACTGCATTCCATCAACGTAGTTGACTTCGGTATCGCGGCTCTTGCCTTCTTCGACAGTGATCACACCGTCCTTACCGACTCGTTCGAGAGCGTCGGCAAGCAATTCACCGATCTTGCTATCGTTGTTCGCAGAAATCGAGCCGACATGCGCGACTTCCTGCTTGTCTTTGACCGGCCGGCCCATTTCAAAAAGTTGCTCGGACGCCGCTGCGACCGCTTTCTCGATGCCGCGCCGAATCGCGGTCGGGTTGCTGCCGGCAACAATGTTGCGCAGGCCTTCACGAAAGATGGCGCGGGCCAAGACGGTGGCGGTGGTTGTGCCGTCGCCCGCCAGGTCACTCGTTTTTTGCGCCACCTCGATCACCAACTTCGCGCCCATGTTCTCGAATCGGTCTTCCAATTCGATTTCCTTGGCCACGGTCACGCCGTCTTTGGTCACCGTTGGACCTCCGAATGACTTGTCGATGATCACGTTGCGACCGGTCGGCCCCATGGTGATCGCGACAGCGTCGGCCAGTTTATCCACGCCGGCCAGCATTCGGGCACGAGCGTGATCTTCAAATAAAAGTTGTTTTGCCACGACTGATATCCTCAAAAAATTGTGTGTTTGGTGCTGTGATTCGCGTGCCTGTTACAGGACTTTCGCGAGGATGTCGCTTTCGCGAAGAATCTTCATTTCCTGGCCGTCGACTTCGACGTCGCTGCCGCCGTACTTGCCGTAGATCACGGTATCTCCCGTTGTCACGCCCATCTCGCCACGGTTGCCGCTGTCGAGCAGTTTGCCGGGGCCAACGGCAACGACGGTTCCGCGCTGCGGCTTTTCCTTCGCCGAATCGGGAAGAACGATGCCGCCCGCCGTGGTTTCTTCTGCCTCGCTCGGCTGGACAACGACACGATCATCAAGGGGTCGAAGATTGATTTTTGCCATGATTGTTTCTTTTGATTTGTGGGTAGTTTGTAGGTTCAAGAATTGTTCTCGCTGGAATGGTCGGTGTCGGCTTACATCATGCCGCCCATGCCGCCCATGCCTCCCATGCCGCCCATGTCCATGCCGCCCATGCCGCCCATGCCACCGCCCATGCCGTGGTCATGGTGATGATCGCCGCCGTCTTCCTCTTCCTCAGTGGGAATTTCGGTGACGAGCGATTCGGTCGTCAGCAGCAAGGAAGCAACGCTTGCGGCGTTGGTAAGCGAGGCGCGAACCACTTTGGCAGGATCGACGATGCCCGCTTCGACCAGGTCGCAGTACTTTTCGGCATTGGCGTCGTAGCCCTCGGTCTTGCCTTTCATCCGCAGCACTCGGTTGACGACAACGGCTCCATCGAGACCTGCGTTGTTCGCGATTGCCTTGAGCGGGTTGTCGAGAACGTTGCGGATCATCCGGACGCCGAGCTTCTCGTCACCCTCGATCTGTTTTTCGAGTTTTTCGACAGCCGCACGGCAACGCAACAAGGCCACGCCACCGCCGGGCACGATACCTTCTTCGAGAGCAGCCTGAGTTGCGGCACGAGCGTCGTCGATCAACGCCTTGCGTTCTTTCATTTCCGTTTCGGTTGCAGCACCCACATTGATCTGGGCGACACCACCGGCAAGCTTTGCCAGACGCTCCTGCAGCTTTTCTCGGTCGTAATCGCTTTCGGTTTGATCGATCTCGCGACGGATCTGTTCGACGCGGCTTTCGATATCAGATTTCTTGCCGCCGCCACCTACGATCGTGGTTGCTTCGCTGGTGATGCGAACCTTCTTGGCACGGCCGAGATCGGTGATCTTGACACTTTCCAGGTCGATTCCCAGATCCTTGAAGATCGCCTTGCCGCCGGTCAGCACAGCGATGTCACCGAGAATTGCCTTGCGACGGTCGCCGTATCCCGGCGCCTTGACGGCACAAGCTGACAAAATTCCGCGCATTTTGTTGACGACCAACGTCGCCAATGCTTCGCCTTCGACGTCCTCAGCAACGATCAACAGCGGCTTCTTTGCCTTGCTGATCGCCTCGAGCAGGGGAATCATCTTCTTGTTGTTGCTGATTTTTTCTTCAAACAACAGGATGTGACAGTCATCCAGCTCGACACTCACGTCTTCCTGGTTGGTGACGAAGTGCGGAGAAAGGAATCCGCGATCAAACTGCATCCCCTCGACCACATCGACATACGTTTCGTTGGACCGACCTTCTTCGACTGTGATCACACCGTTCTTGCCAACCTTGGTGAAGGCATCGGCGAGCACGCTGCCGATTTCGGCGTCGTTGTTGCCGGCAATCGTCGCAACCTGGCGAATCTCGCTCTTGTTCTTTTCGTTGATTGGCGTCGCAAGTTTTTGAATCTGGGCGACCACCGCATCGACTGCCTTGCTCATCCCGCGCGAAAGTGCCATTGGGTCGGCGCCGGTCGCGACCATTTTCAATCCTTCGCGGAAAATCGCTTCGCTAAGAATCGTGGCGGTTGTGGTTCCATCACCAGCAACGTCATTCGTCTTGCTCGCAGCCTCTTTGACCAACTGGGCTCCGAGGTTCTCGAAGGGATCGTCGAGTTCAATGTCCTCGGCAACCGTCACGCCATCCTTGGTGACCTTGGGGGAACCCCAGCCCTTGTCGAGAACGGCATTTCGGCCGCGGGGACCGAGGGTGCTACGGACGGCTCGGGCCAATTTACTGACGCCAGCCAATAGTGGACCGCGTGCTTCGTCGTCGAAAACGATTTGCTTTGCCACGGCGTGATTCTCCTGTGGTTGGTCAAATGGGTTCCCCCGGGGGAGCGGCAGCTCGCTGAGCGCTGAACCAGGCGGGGAGGTTAGGTTGTCTATTCGAGGTCAGCGGACCGATTTTGCCACGATTCATCACGTTGCAAATCCGGCCCGGCGAAACGCTGGGATGCAGCGGTGGCAGGGACCACTGTTGGCGACGTCTCTGAGCAAGCGGTGTGCCGCTCGCTTTCGATTTGATCACAAGTCATTTAACAGCCAATGCTTAAGACCAACGGACCGCGACTGCGAAACGGGCCAAGGCGGGCCTCGATGCCAGCATGGCAGATCGGCTTTGGGACGCCGTCATTCTCGGCTGCGAGCGATTTCCTGTACCGATCTGGTGATTTCCCTGGCCGACGCCGAATCAGGATCTCCGGCGCGGTGGCTCCGCAAAGTCTGGCAGCAATTCGGGTCATCCCAAAGTAGCGATCAAGCTCCGCGTGATTCAGCCTCCCGGCACTGGGTGGAAATGTCACTCGAACGTCGATCGAAAGTAACGACCCGACGTCACAAGCTCTGGCGATTGAGCTGGCCCGACCAATGACGACGTCCAAGCGTGCCGAGCTGACCCGCTTGACCTTGTACCGTATGGCCGGGACCCGCAGCGTGCAGTGATGCGTGAAACTTTCGCCCTTGATTTGCTATCGTGCCGAGGGGCCAACCACGTGTCGAACTGGCAGGGCATATCCCTCACGATCGTCATATCCGTTGCCACGCTGCCCGAAAAGATTCGCAAACATCAGAAGTCGACTCAAGAAAGATTGACGAAGTGCTTGCTGAGGCGTCCACTTGCATCGGACCCTGCGCCGATCCTCACCGCAGGGTTCTGTTTCACATTTGAATACCCTTCTGCACGGGAACTGTGGATGCGCCTCTCGATCGCACTGCTGAGTATTGTTGCCACCGCCGCCGGTTCGACCAGCGCGACGGCCGGTTGCCTGACCGATTGGTTGCACGGCCGAACGGCCACACCATATGCGGTCGGATATGCGCCAGTCGGCACGACTCCGTACGCGGCAAACTACGGTGCGGTGCCAATTGTAAATCCGGTCACAACAGTTCCCGTCCAATCGACGTCGGTGCTCCGTCCAGCATGGAATTCCGCGCCGGTTCTGCGCAGCGGCGCCTACCAGGTCCAACGGCCGGTTTACAACAACCCGTCGGTCTACACCGGGTTGCCCGTCAACCCGACGGCTCAAACCCTGTACCGCGCTCCGATGACAACCGTTCTGCGCGGCACCGAACCGGGCGGAACGTACCTCGGCGCGACCAACCAATACCCGACGACCTACCCCGCTTATTCGGCCAATTACGCAGCCGCACAAGTCAGTGCGACGTCGCCCGGTTTGCCGCTTCAAGTGACGACGCCCACTGGCGCGCCGGTCACCGCTTTGCCGGCGACGCAAGTGGCGCCGATCTATCCGGTGACTCAGCCCCGCGTCGGCGGGCTGGCCCGGTTCTTCGGATCGTTGTTCGGGACCAATTACCGCAGTTCGTATTACCGCGCCCCGGTCACGTACTATCGTCCCGTGACGTCGGTTGATCCGGTTTCCGGAACCACCGTCACGGTCCAGCAACCCTGCACGGCGTACACCCAACAATTGCAGCGTACGCCCTATAGCAGCATGCAGTTTCCGCAATCGACAACAGTGATGCCATCGACGATCGCGCCTGGCGCCGCATGTACAACGTCCCCGTACAACGTCGGATCGATGGCACCAACGAGTGGGATCGGACAGGTCGGTGGGATCTCAACACCATCTGGACAATACGCGACTCCGATTCCTTCGACTCTTCCGCCCACCAGCGGAAGCACTTATGGACAGAGCACGTATGGACAAAGCACATACGCACCCAACATGGCTCCGCTAAGTGGGGCTCCTGCGGCCAATGGCAACCTATCCAACGGTGGCTCCGACCGGACACCGGTGGACCAACCCCGTCTTGAAAACCGGCCGCCATCGGAGAGCGGCAACGGAATCGCACCGGAGGCGAACGACGAAGAGCCCAAATCGTACTGGGAATTGCAGGACGCGGCCGATTCGACCGCGATGATTCACCCCGCCCAACGGCGGCCCGAGACGCGTCGCGATCCTATCAGTCTCAGCGTCGACCCTACCCCATCGGTTAGCACCTCAGCTGCTCAACCGATCCCGGCTGCGCAACCAATCCCGGCGCCCGAAGACTACACATCCCCGTTCCGGACACGCCGGATTGTCCCCACACCCCCGCCGGCCACCGGTACCTTCGAGGCTCCCCCGCTTCCGGCGCGATCGGGCGATCGCGCCGGCGCCACGAGTGCCTCGAATCGAACCACCACACAGGTTCGCGAGGCGGCGTTGGTTCGTCGTCCTGCAACGCTTTACGTTGCACCCGCAAAACGGCCTGAGCCGCAGAAGCGGGATACGACCTGGTACACCATCGAACCATAACTCTCTCTTTTCCACGCTCTTCGCAGCCGCGGCTCGGTTTGCGAAACTGTCGGTCATCAAACCACAGTGACCAAACAACGCGTGGAGTTGTGCCGTGGACAACGCAAAGATCGCGGACGTCTTCGATGAGATGGCGAAACTACTCGAGTTTCGCGGTGAGAACCCGTTTCGCATCCGCGCCTATCGAAACGGTGCCAGGGCGATCCGGGACCTCGACGAATCGGTCGAGTCACTTTTGAAGGATCCGACACGTAAGCTGGCGGACGTTCCCGGCATCGGCAAGACGCTGGTTGAGAAAACTGAAACGCTCGTCGCAACAGGATCGTTACCGCAATTGGAGAAGTTGCGCGGTGAAGTTCCCGAAGTCGTGATTCAGATGGCGCGGATACCGGGGCTTGGCGCAAAGAAAGCAACGAAGCTCCAGGAAGAACTCGAGATCGAATCCCTCGCCGAACTCCGTCGCGCTTGCCAGGAAGGTCAAGTTGCAAAACTCAAAGGATTCGGAGCGAAGACCGAACAAGTGATTCTCGAGGGACTCGAAATCGCTGAAGCTGCGGCTGAGCGGATTTACTGGTCGCAAGGTGACGCGCTCGCACAAGCGATCGGGCAACACATGGGGGCGTGTGATGCGATCGAGCAAATGGAATGGGCGGGGAGTTACCGCCGCGGACGTGAGACGATCGGCGACCTCGATTTGTTGGTGGTCGCAAGTGATCGTGATGCCGCGATGGACCACCTCGAATCCTATGGTGATCGCAGCGCAACGATCGCACGTGGCGATACGAAGATATCCATCCGCGTCGGCAACGCCTTTCAAGTCGACATGCGCGTCGTCGAAGCCGAACAGTTCGGCGCCGCTCTCCAGTATTTCACTGGATCCCAAGCCCATAACATTCACACGCGCCGTATCGCCAAGGAAAACGGGCTCAAAATCAACGAGTATGGCGTGTTCCGCACAGACAACGACTCACGGGTGGCCGGATCGAACGAAAAGGAAGTGTACGCCGCCATCGGGCTGCCGTGGATCGATCCTGAACTGCGCGAAGATCGGAATGAATTCGAATGGGCCGCGCAGGAGCGGCTTCCAAAGTTAATCGAGCTATCGGATATTCGTGGTGATTTGCACATGCACACCAGCGCCACCGACGGTACCGCAACCATCCGCGAGATGGCCGACGCGGCACTCGAGCGGGGATTGTCGTACATCGCCATCACCGACCACAGCAAACGTGTTTCGATGGCAATGGGTCTCGATGTAAAACGGGCTCGCGAACAATGGCAAATGATTGACGAGGTTCGCGACGAGTACGACGGCCGGCTGGTGATCCTGAAAGGCATCGAATGCGACATCCTCGAAAAAGGAGGCATGGACCTTCCGGACAATTGCCTGGCCGAAGCCGATTGGGTTCTGGCGAGCATTCACTACGGCCAGAAACAACCCCGCGACCAGATCACTGAACGAATCCTCGGAGCAATCGAGAACCCGCACGTGACCTGCATCGCGCACCCTACCGGCCGACTGTTGAATCGACGTCCCGCCTACGAAGTTGACATGGACGCAGTACTGCTGGCGGCAAAGGAGAGCGGAACTCTCATGGAGCTCAACGCGAATCCGGCACGACTTGATCTGAACGAGATTCATCTTGCAGCCGCAAAACGCTTGGAGATCCCAGTCGTGATCAGTACCGATGCGCACTCACTTGAGGGGCTCGACGTGATGAGATACGGAATCAAGCAGGCACGACGTGGAGGACTCGAGCGGGCCGATGTCGCGAACACGCGGACATGGCCCCAGATGAAAAAACTGCTGAAAAATTCAAGTTAGCTGAACAGCAAGATGTCGCACGATGGGCGGCAAAACCAGCAGGTTTCAAAAGCACGCAGCGCCGGTTTTGATGTTGCGCGAAAGCAAGCACGATGGGCAAGTCGTAGGCCGGACCGAGCTTTGCGAGTTCCGGCATTGTTTTGAGTGATCGCCGGAACTCGCAAAGCTCGGTCCGGCCTACGAAGTAAATGGAGCAGCACGGGCGCGGGGGCACCAGCATCTCGCTTCGCACGGCTCAGGAAAGACAATCGTTGCAGTGACCCTTGAGCAGGATTTCGGTCACCTTGCCTTTGGACTCAGATTTCTCACGGCTTGCGGGGGTCAACTCGAGATCGCCCATGCACTGAACGCTACCGCAGTCGATGCAGAGAAAGTGCGGATGAGGATGGGCCGCTTCGCCAGGCTCGAGCGATTCGTAACGCCAAAGCCGGTCACCTAATTCAGCACGCCGCGCGAGGTCGGCATTGACGAGGTCGGTAAGGTTCCTCAACACCGTGACTTTATCGATGCCGGAGGAGTCGAGTTGGTCGGCCACCTCGGCGTGGGTCAACGGCGAATCGCTCTCACGCAGAATCTGCAGCGTTGCAATTCGTGCCGGCGTTCCTCGTAATCCCGCGTCGCGGAGAATCTGCCTTAGCGTCTGTGCGCTGGCTTGATCTCCGGATGATTCAGGTGCATTGCCCATGCCTGTAAGGATACGCGGGCCGGGTGATGGCGTCCAAGCGAAAATACTCGTGCAAGACGAACCGGGCGTGCGAATCGGTGCTCAAGGGTTCTTTCGGGCAACACGAACAGGTAACCGCCGCCACGCAGCAGCCATCGCGATCATGAAAAACATCGCGGTCAAAAAAAGTGCAAAAGTCGACAGGTGCCCCGGTGACGTGACGTGATGCAACGGTCCGGGATCGCCATGTCCGCCATGAGCCGACGCGGCCAATTGGGTTGAGTAAAGGAATGCCAATGCAGCACAAAGTCGCAGAAGTGGATTCACGGAGATTCACCGAGTCGTAGTGTCAAAACAGCCGAGGCCTGAATTCACAGGTAACTTCAGCCCTATCTTCTACGCGTCCCCAGCCCGTTTGTCGAGACGATTTGCGTCAACACCGTGAATCTTTAACGAATGAACCGGGAAAATGCCCAAGCCGGCGCGCACGAGGACAACTTTTCGGGTCAGACCCTCGGCGCCGTTCAAGTCTTTTGTGCGATCCCGTCGACTTCAAGAACATGGGATACGGCGAAACGTGGATGGAGATCGCCGGAAATAGATCGTACGCAGGAATGAAGTGGTGAACCGATGACAAGGTGCAAGCGGGTACCTCTGAGCACATTGCGGGTTGGCACCGTCTTGATGGCGCCGGTCACTGACCCCACCGACTCTCGCATCACGTTGCTCGGGCAAGGGGTGGTGGTCACCCGGCAGTTCATTGATCGTCTTGTGGCCCGCGGCGTCGAATCGGTCGTGCTCAGCCAGCGTGACATCGCGCTACTGCATGCGTTCTCGTCGCAAGGACGACGGACCAAGGTTCCACCAGCACACTGTTATGTCCAATCCGCGGACAGGAACGATCACTCCATTGAGCTTGACAAAACCATCGAGTCAAGCGAATTCTCGAGCCTCGCGGAACTTGGCGAGACGATCGCGACGGGAGCCACCCGTCCAAGCGATTGCGCCTACGCCGAAGGATTGCCGCACCAGTGGGCGGTGCAGGGTGCTGAACAGATCGAATCGCTCGAGGAATTCATGTCCGATTCGAGTGACAGTGCCGGTGACAAGTCCGAAATCGGGCCGCTTTGGAAAACGTGTTGCGAACTTATTGATTGCATCGCGGAAGATGCCGATGCGTTGGTCTGCCTTTCGTGTACGCCATTCGATTGCGACTATCCGTCCCGGCACGCTGTGCATGTCGCTGGAATTGCTTTGGCCGTCGGTACCGAAATGGGGTTGGACCGTGCCTCATTGATTGATCTCGGCATCGGATGTCTGATTCACGACATCGGCATGAACGTGGTGGGATTGAGAACGTTTGACTCGAAAGAAACGCTCTCGCGGCGACAACTGCAACAGTTGGCCGATCATCCGGTCAAGGCGGTGGAAGTCGCTGGGCAATTCGGCGATAAGATCGCGGACGCTTCCAAGCTTGTCGCTTACCAGATTCACGAACGGGGCGACGGAAGCGGATATCCGCGCGGCGTGATTGCATCGCAAATGCATCCGTTGTCGAAAATCGCATCGGTAGCTGACGCATTGGTCGGCATGCTTACGCGCCGCAAGCACCGGATGGCCATTCAAGGCTATCATGTGATGGCCAGCCTTTTGAATGATATGAAGGCCGGTAAGTTTGACGCCCGCGTGATGCGCGCCTTACTACAATCGGCATCGCTGTACCCGCTGGGGAGCTACGTCAAGTTGAATAACGATTTGATCGGTCGAGTGATCCGCACGGGAGGTACGCAATTCGTCAAGCCGACGGTTGAAATGTGGCATCGCGATCATGTCGACCGCGCCCCGGTCGTTGTCAATCTAAAGCATGAGTCGGAGATTCGGATAACCGGTTCGATGCCGGCGGTCGATCATCGAAATCGAACGCTGCGCCGCGTGGCCTGACGGTCTGCCTGACGAACGTATCCGGCCCGGCCCTCGTCTCTTCTCAGCGCTCCGTGACGGCGACCCCATCCTCGACGCTGTCGCTCGGGTGTGTGATCACGCGCGACGATTCGTCAACGCCGTCGACCACCTGTGCGGTGCGACCGTTGTTGTAGCCAATTTCAATTCGCTTTCGCACAGCACGTGAGCCTTCGATGGTGAACACGTGCCAGTCACCGTCAACGCGAAACAGGGCGCTGGTGGGAATCTGCAGCACGCGATCGGATTCCCACACCACGATTTCGCAATCCACGCGAAACCCGTCACCGAGTTGATGACGTGTTTCCGGCGGATCGAGGATGTCGACAATCACGTTGACTCGCTGTTCCTCGACGCCAAGTGCCGAGAGTTTGGTGAATCCGGATGGTTCTACCAATCGGACACGCCCGTTCAGCGGCCCCTCACCTCCCCAATGCTTCAGCCGCACCGGGTCACCCGCGGAAACCCGGACCGCGTCGCGGGACAGGACATCAGCCACGACTTCGAGATCCGTGGGATCCCCGATATCCATCAGGGGCGAGCCCGCCGTCACGACGGCCGCACTCTCCTGGTAGATTCGCAGGATTCGCCCATCAATCGGTGCCTTGATCATCAATTCCATCTCACCGTTGCCCCCGCTCTGCTTCTTCTGGGAAGGATCGGTTAACAGCAACGCCGCCCGCTCGAGTTCCAATTCGTACTTGGCAATGTCGACTGAAAAGCCGGCCACGCGAACCTCTTCGGTTCGTTGCCGAAACTCGAGTTCTTTTTCCGCGAATTCCGATTGGCTGGCTGCGTTCTTGGCGAGCATCTGCCGGACACGTCCCATTTCCGACTCCGCGAAATTTAACGCTGATTCCGCGCTCAGCAACGACGACTTGGCCGCCTCGTGTTTACGCTCGGCCGCGCGCACTCTTGCTTCCGCCTGCGCCACGGCTCTTGGATCGAGCAGACTTGGATCGGTAGCCTCCATTCGCGTCAGCACGGTCTTGTCAGCCCAGACCGGGTCGCCGACATCGAACGTAACGCGCAGCAGACGTCCGGTCAGCGGCGTGGACACGACGTAACGCTCGCGAATTCGTGTTCGACCATCCTCTTCGACTCGGACGTCCATGGGTCGGATTGTGGCAACGGCAACGTCAACCAGAACCGGACGCGGCCGTAGCGCAACGAATCCCGCGATGACAAACAGGGCCAGCGCGACGAACCAGAACACAAGACGGCGAAGTTTGGAAACGATTTCGAGGCTCCGTGTTAGATTGTCGATTCGGTCAGTTGTTTCCTGGAAGTCCGTACGAATGCCCGGACGCGCTCCGGACGCGCTCCTTACTCGCGGCTCTTCAAAACCTCTACCAGGTCGAGGTGGTCGAGCCGCCTTCGCACCAGGAACCCGCTGATCATCGCGGCGACGCTCGTCACGATGGCGGCACGAGCATAACTCGACGGGCGGATCACCAGGGGAATGCGGTACAATTCTGTCTCAAATCCCGTGACCATCGCATAGCTGAAACCGTAACCGATTGCCCACCCGACCGGGATGGCGGCCAGCGTCAAAATGGCCAGCTCGCCCAACAGGATTGCGGAGACCTCGCCGCGGGTGAACCCAATGACGCGCAGCGTTGCCAACTCGCGGCTCCTTTCATCCAGAGAAATCCGTGCTGTGTTATAGACGACCCCGATCGCGATCACACCAGCGAAGAAGATCGTGAACGATTGCATCGTCAGTTGGTTTTCGGCGATGGTGTCGCGAAATTGCTGGATTGTCGCCGACTTGATCGAGACCGACGCAATCTGCGGTGTTCGCTTGAGCTGGTAATACAGTTCCTGTTGATGGTTGGAATCAACAGCCAGGAATGCGCCGGAAATTACATCGGTCTCACGCATCAGGGCGTTCAACTGAGTTCGTTCCATATACGCGTTGGTGCCGGAGTATTCCGACACGATTCCGGCAACCATCACACGTCGGACCGGTTCTTCGCCCTCAAGCACCTCGACCGTGAGTTCGTCCCCGGGTTTTACCTTCAGCAAATCGGCCAATTTATCAACCAGGACCAAGCCGGCTGCGGGCAGTCGCACCGGCTTTGATTCGGTGTTGAGCAGCCGATACAAGTCGCGCTCGTAGTCAAGACCAAGAATGCCTGTCCGGTAGTCTCGGTGCTCATGCCTCAAATTGACCGCGACGGCCCGAAATGGTTCGACACGAGTTACTCCCGGCAGGTTTTTCAGATCGTGTCGCGCCGCGGGCGATGTGACCTCATTAAAAATCACTTGCGCGTCGTGACGCTGGGCGGTCGAGAATTGGAATTCGATCAGGTATTCAATCGCATCGCCACCAAAACCACTGAGCACCATCACTGCGACGGAGAATGCGATCCCGAGTGACGAGAGCACGGCGTGAACCGGCCGGCGTTGCAGCCCCCGCAGGATCATACGACCGGCGACGGGAATCAGGGCGGTCAATCCGAGCATCTCGAGAACGGTTCGGCGGTAGACCATCGGCGCGGCCGGCTGCATCGCCTCCGCCGGTTGCAACGAAACGGCCGATGAAACAGCACGAATCGAACCAATCATCGCCGCCGACATGCTGATCACAACCGCGACCAGAATCACGCGCCAATCGGCGTAATAGACCGCCGAGGGGAATCGGTAAAACTCCAGGTAAAGCTCTGCCAATCCGCTGCCCATCCACTGGCCCGCGATCACGCCCCCGACCGTGCCCACGGCGGCAACGATCAGCGATGATTTCATGTAATGCCAGCCGATTTCGATGTTCGAGTAGCCGAAAGCTTTCATCGTCGCAATGATCACACGGTGCGTGCCGATGCGACGCGACAAGACGATATTCAACAGAAACGCGGCAACCGCCATGAAAATCGCGGGAGCGACCAAGCCAGTGGCCCGCAATTGCTTGATTTCGTCTGCCAGGAATTTTGACGAAATGTGTTGGTCTCGACCGATTGCGCCGACGGCGCCATACGGCTTCAAGACGGCGTCAAGACGATCGATCACTTCCTCTTGGTCGGCGCCGCGCAGCAGCAACACCGTCACATTGTTGAAGGCGCCGTCCATGTCAAACGCCGCTTCCATTTGGCGATGCGGCATCCAGAAAATTCCGAATCGACGATCATCCGGCAACAGATCGCCGCCCCGCATCTGAATCACATACTCGGGCGAAAGTCCGACACCGACAATCCTCAGTGATTGCGAGCGACCGTTGATCACGGCATCAACGTGGTCGCCAATCGCCAATCCGTTCGACTCGAAAAAAGCGTCGCTTACAAGCACCTCGCCGGGGCGATCGGGCTCGGGCATGCGTCCGCGCTTCAAGTGGATCGCGTTGAGCGACGGAAGGTCGTCGCGGGGTAGCGAGACCAAACGGCCGACCGCCGGCTCGTCAAGTCCGACGACATCAAGAGTCACGTCGGAAACGATTCTCGTTTGAACCGCCGCAATCCCGGCGATCTCCGTGATGCGTTCGCGCACGGGCTCGGGTGCCCGCGAGAGCGAGGCGAACAAGTGAGCAAATCGGTAGCGGTCGTAATAGGCGCCGCGGCTCTCGTGTAAGAAACCGAGCGTGTTGACCGACATGACAAAAACAGCAACGCCCGAACCGATGACCAACGCGATTGCCAACGACTGTGCTTTCGTGTCGCGAAACTCTCGGACCAGTTTCTTGTTCAGAGTTCGCATCGTCACCAGCGCAACTGGGCGACGGGAGTTTTCGTGATTGTGCGTGTATCATCAGAAATCCTGCCGTCCCGCATCGTCACGATGCGGTCCGCCATTTCACCAATCGTCGCATTGTGGGTAATCACCGCGGTGGTCGTACCTAATTCCCGATTGATCCGGTCGATAGCTTCGAGCACGGTGATGCCCGTGGCTGCATCGAGCGCGCCGGTCGGTTCGTCGCAAAGGAGCACATCGGGACGCTTTGCAATGGCACGTGCGATTGCAACACGCTGTTGTTGTCCGCCCGAAAGTTGAGACGGGAAATGGTCCTGTCGGTCGGCGAGGTCTACCATCGCCAACGCTTCCTCAGCCGGCATCGGATCGTCTGCGACGTCTGTCACCAATGCGACGTTTTCCCGAGCCGTTAAGGATGGGATCAGGTTATAGAATTGAAAAACATAGCCCACCTGTTCTCGCCGAAAGAATGTCAACGCGCGTTCGCCCGCTCGTGTAAGGTCGGTTCCCCGGTAATGCACCGATCCGGCGGTGGGCTGGTCGAGACCGCCGAGGATATTCAAGAGCGTCGATTTTCCACTCCCACTCGGACCGAGCAGCACCGTGAACTCACCGGCGTAGAGATCGAGATCGACACCACGGAGTGCGTGCACCTCGACCTCGCCCATCGGGTAGATCTTTGTGATACCGCGGATGATAAAAACTGCCTCACCCAAGGCGGCTCTCCATCGTGGACATTGGGCATACCGACATGCCCGCTAATATCGATGCTGGTCCGCCGAGCCAATTGACCGACCCTTGGCGGCCAATCATTCGGCTCTCTCGGCGACGTCAACCTCATTGTAAACGCGGCGATCGGGACAAACCTGACGGGCGGTTTCCTGCGCCATTTGCTTAAGAAAAAAGGTAGGAACACGACCCGACAATACAACGCGCTGGCCATCGACGCTGACGGAGATTCGTCGCAACTCAGGGTGGCCGCAATCACCAAGTCGCTGCGTAAGTTCGTGCTCGAGGTCCCCGTCGGGCGACGTGTTACGATGCGAGCTTGAATCGTCCGATGGACCAGACATCTTGTACTCCGTCTATGAATCCTTGGGTGGTTCCGATTGCGTAACATCGTCGCAAGGGGAACAGCACGGGGCAAGCTGGTTGACCGCGGTCGAGGACTTTGTGCACGAGGCATGCCCACACGACCGCACCGACCAGTTAGTCATTTATTTTTTTGCAGATGCGGTTCATCGGCCTGACACTTGCGGTTGTGGATGTTGTGGTCGTTGGGCGGATTGCTGGATCCTGGGAAACTCGCCTCGAATTTTGGAAACAGAAATACTCAATGAATCAATCCTCGTCGTTTTTTGCCGACGAAAACCTGTTTCGCAAGGTGGTCGAAGCTTCCCCGGCTGGGCTGCTGATCGCTGATGCCGACGGGCAAATCGTGCTTGCCAATCGAACCGCCGGAGAACAGTTTGGTTACAGCATCGACGAATTGCTTGGACAAACCGTCGAACAGCTGATCCCGGATTCGCATCGCAGCGCCCACACCGCACACCGGGCGCGCTATATGGCTCATCCGGAGCATCGCTCCATGGCTGCTGGCCGCAACCTTTTCGGTAAACGCAAGGACGGCACGGAAATTCCAATCGATATCAGCCTGCATCCGATCCTGGTCGGCGGCCGGCACATGGTCATGGCCAATGTGCTCGATGCAACCGACCGGCGGAGGGCCGATCAGGAACGCGAACATCGCCAGGCCATGGAACGACTCGCGCTGCTGGGTCAACTTGCCGGAGGCGTGGCGCATGAAATCCGGACACCCCTGTGCGTTATCCGCAACGACACCTATTTCCTTCAAACGATGGCCGACCGGCTTGGTGAGGAAGCCGTCGAGTGCATCGATGAAATCAATGAAGCGGTCAGCAAAGCGGAGAGTATTGTCAGCGAGCTGCTTGATTTCACACGTGACCCGCAAAGTGCACCCGATGACATTCCGATCTCGCAATTGATCAATGATGCAGTAAAAAGTGTTTCCATGCCTCCAGAGGTTCAGTTGCAACGCTCGGGTTGCGAGGATGTACTGGTGCGAGCCGATCCGGACCAAGTTGAGAGAATTCTGGTAAACCTCGTTCGAAACGCCAAGCAGGCGATCGAGGGTCGAGGTGAAATACAAATTCGCTGCGAACGCAATGCCAACACGGTATCGATCGAAGTGATCGACGACGGCCCCGGGATCGACGCTACGGAAGTCGATCGCGTCTTTGAGCCACTTTTCACGACGAAGACCAAAGGGATCGGACTCGGATTGGCGGTTTCGCGGCGCTATGCGGAACGAAACGGTGGTACATTGACGGCGCAGAATGGCGAAGATTGCGGGGCCTGCTTTCGATTGACGTTGCCGTCGAACTAACATGAATGGGGATGGCGTCATTCTCTGGGGATCACAAGAGTCATGAAGAGAACGGAAAAAAAGATTCTCGTCGTTGATGACGATGAGGGTATTCGGACTTCGTTGGCCAGGATCCTGCGCGCCGAGGGGCATCACGTCCAAGTCGCATGTGACGGGCTCGAAGCGATCGGGGTCTGCGAAGATTACCGACCCGATCTTCTGCTTTCGGACATTCGCATGCCCGGAATGGATGGTGTCGAAACGTTTCGCCAGCTTCGCGAACAGATTCCGGAACTGACGGTCATTTTCATGACTGCCTATTCAGCGTCGGAGATGACGAAAGAAGCAGCCAGGTGCGGCGCCCTGTCGGTCCTTTCCAAACCGATCGATATCGAAAACCTCGTCCGTGATCAAGTCAACATGATCGATTCGTGAAAACCGACGAAAACAAACAAGCGATGCAGGCATCGGCTGTGACCGAAGCGATCCATTTGTCCGTGTTGGTCGTCGATGACGACGAAGCGATGCGGCGAAGTGTCCGCCGTGTGCTGACGCTTGACGGGTACAACGTCGAGGTTGCCGGCAGCGGCCGGGAGATGCTCGCGCGCGACGACCTCGACAACCACTTCGCGATCCTGCTCGACCGTAAACTTCCCGATGGTGACGCCAGCCAGATTGTTGCGGAAGTAAGGCGACGGGCGCCGCACGCGGCTATCCTGATCGTTACCGGCCACGCCGACATGAACAGCACGCTGGCGGCGATCCGCCAAGGTGTCGACGATTACCTGATCAAGCCGGTTGAACCCGATACACTCCGTTCGCGTCTGGCGTCGCTCGCCGAACTTTACCAGGTGCGAAAGGAGCTTCGTGCCAGTGAAAGCCGAATGCTCTTTCTTGTCGAGAACTTGCCGGCCGGCGCGATCTTCGTGGATCGCGATGGCCTGTTCATCAATCGGACGGTAGAGCGATTGACCGGCTATACCGCTGACGAGATCAGCACCGTCGAAAGTTGGTTTCGCGTGCTCTGCGCCGATTGGGCCGGCGAGTGCCTCGCGAAGTACCGATGCATCCAGGCGGCGGGTTTTAAGCAATCGTGCGTTTTACCCATCGTCCGCAAAGACGGCGTGCGGCGTGAATTGAAAATCGCAGCCCATCGCTACGATCATCACGAGGTTTGGCTCGTGACAGACACGACCGAACTCCAGGACGCCGAGCGGCGACTCGTTCAGTCGGAACGACTCGCTGCGATCGGCCAAATGGTCACCGGCCTGGCCCATGAAAGCCGCAATGCATTGCAACGCGCCCGCGGGTGTCTTGACTTGCTCGAACTCGACCTCGAAGAACAACCGGAACAGCTGCACCTGATCTCGCGAATCCGGCGTGCCCTGGGAGACCTGCAACGTAATTATGAAGAGGTCAAACAGTACGCCGCTCCGATCATGCTCGAACGACATGCCACGGACGTCGCCGAGGTGCTGCAAACGTCCTTCGAGGATCTGCGCGCTGAATATGCCGAGAGCCAGCTCGACCTCGATCTCACTCGTGAGGGTGATTGCACCGCGACTGTGGACGCCCATCGGATGGGCCAGCTATTCCGAAATGTGCTGGAAAACTCGATCGCCGCTTGCAACGGAAATGCGAGTCTGCAAGCCATCGTCTCAGTGAATTCTTCCGAGGATCCAGCTCATGTGCGCTGTGTCATCAGTGATCACGGCGCCGGCATGGAACCGGAAACGCTGACTCGCGTCTTCGAGCCGTTCTACACCACCAAACAATCGGGCACCGGATTGGGAATGGCTATCTGCAAGCGAATCGTTGACGCACACGGCGGAAGCATTCAAGCCACGAGCGTACCCAACGAGGGAACAACCATCACGATCGAGTTGCCCCTGGAAAGTTGAGATCCACCGAGTGAAAGCGAGAGCGTGTTTTTGAATCACGCTGACTTTTGAAATGCAAATACAACTAACCTGCAAAAAATGGCATCGACTCGTCTTTTGGGTTGCCGCGACTCTCTTTGCAAGCGGGCCCGACCGGGTCGCCGGACAATCCGCCGATTTTGAACTTTCACCGATCCTCTATAACGAGGCACCGGTCGATGACGCGGTTGCGCGGCTCGGAAAGTTACTTCGAGAGCCCGATACGGCGCTGGCGTGGGACGAGGAACATGGATATCTGCCGGCGGTCCTCGAAGCGCTCGATGTACCGGTCACCTCCCAGGTGCTTGTCTTTTCCAAGACCAGTCTGCAACTCCACCGAATTACCCCGCGCCGGCCACGTGCCGTCTATTTCAATGACGATGTCTATGTCGGCTGGTGTCAAAACGGCGATGTTATCGAATTGGCTGCGACCGATGCATCGCAGGGTGCGGTGTTTTATACACTCGCGCAAAGGCCCGAGCGGTCAGCGGAAATCATTCGCGATCGAGGACAATGTATCACGTGTCACGCCTCGAGTCGTACGCAAAACGTGCCGGGTTACCTGGTCCGAAGCGTATTCGCCCGCCGCGACGGGCAACCTGAATACGGAAGCGGCACTTTTCTGACGGACCATACCAGCGATTTCGCCGATCGATGGGGAGGTTGGTATGTAAGTGGCACCCATGGGGACATGCGTCACATGGGCAACGAGGTATGCGAGATAGGAGGGCGCGAAGCAGAATTGGATCGCGAGGCCGGAGCAAACCGTACCTCGCTCGACGATCTTTTCCCAGTTGACAAGTACCTGACGCCGCACAGCGACTTGGTCGCCTTGATGGTGCTCGCACAGCAGACGCAAATGCACAATGCATTGACCGCCGCCAATTTCGAGACCCGGCGGGCGATCCACCAATCAACGCAGATGAATGAACTCCTCGAACGGCCACAGGGTCAATTGAGCGAAATCGCGACTCGACGGATCGAGCGGGCTGCGGAAAATGTCGTCGAGCATCTTCTCATGTGCGGCGAGTTCGAACTTCAGGACGCCATTGAAGGGACCAGCGGTTTCGCCGAGGAATTTCAACGCCGCGGCGTGCGTGATTCGAAGGATCGATCGCTGTTCGATTTTGACCTGACGACAAGACTCTTCAAATACCCTTGCAGCCATCTCGTTTACACTCCCGCGTTCGACGCGCTGCCGGATGAGGTTCGACGGCGAGTCATCGAGCGCACTCTGCGAGTATTACGGGGCGAGGATAACTCGGAGACCTTTGCCCACCTCTCGAGCGCTGACAGGCGCGCCATTCTCGAAATCCTGGAAGAAACAAAACCGGAATTTGCCGGGCGTTGATCCTCATTGTCCGCTCGCGTCGCGTAAAGCCTGTGCGGCGCGTCGTTCTTCCTCCCGGCTGACACACTCCCATCCGCAGCTTTTCAACCACCACAGACAGAGCCACATCACGGCGTAGATGACGATTGCGCCGAACAGGGAAGCAAGGCCTACGACCAGGAAATCGTTCAGGATGCTGTCCCACCCGAATTCGGCGATGGCAAAGAAGCTGCACAGCAGCAGCGCGGTCGCAAAGGCCCCCATCGCCGAGACGATCGCTGCAACCACACTTCGATGCGTTCGACGAAGGAACGCGATCAGAATCCCGATCACGGCGACCGAAGTCAGGAACCCAACACCAGTGAAGAACAACATGCCTTCGACGATCCCGCCAGTATCAATCGAAACGAAGATTGCGAAACCGATCGCGGCAATTCCGGTCAATTCCATCATCTCGCGGGTGCCCAGCGGCGGCAGCGATGTGCCTGGCTCGCGATGATGAGCGAGCGTCCACGGGCTCCACATCTGGACGGTCAAGGCGACGGCGCCGGCCGTCAGGAACTGCGCGAACAGGACCGCCGAAAACCCGTACCAGAAATCATCCGGCGGACTCTCGTCGACCAGCATCAAAGCGACATAGAAACCGATGTAGCCGGGGATCACCATCAGCGCACCCGATGCGAATCGCACCAGCAGCGGACCGTACCAGAACATTGGGGTCACGGTCGCGAATGAGAATGCAATCATCGGTGGAAATGCCATGAACTGGATGAACATGGTCATCTGGACGTAACCCCGACTGCGACGCATCACCGACTCGGCCAGTTCAATTTCGAGCGGCATCAGTACCGCGAAGAACAGCAAGATCCCGCTGAGCCCGAGCAACCCGCTACGGTAGCTCGTGCCCGGCGAAAGAAACGCGTCATCGCGTTGCATAAGATCGAGCACCCAGGCGCGGGCGGGACGATTGGCGCGGCTCGCCATCCAATTCTTATAAGTGTCCGTCTCGAAGTACTCCGCCAGCGCCCGTTGGTCGGCGCTGAGTGATTCGATGGGCTCACGCGTCGATTCGTCGGTCATGCGTGGTTCCTGGACGTAGCCGTTGCGACGGCGAGACGGCGCAGAGCCTCCTGGCGAACTTCCCTCGGCTTGATTTGCGTTTCGATCAGCCGCTGCGGATCGTCAGCGATCCGGGTCAAACATTCAATCAAGGTATCGATGCGTTCATCATCGAGGTCACCAATGGCTGCGACTAGAAGGCTGCACATTTTAGCGCCCAGCGACGACAACGACCGCCCCTGGACGGCGATCGCGTCAACAAGTGCAAAGGGATCGCCGGCAAACCAGTCAAGTAGTTTCGAAATCTTCGCCGAGAACTCTGCAAGCGGAATATCCATCGCCGCGGCGGAAAGGATCGCGGCCAGGCTGATCTCCGAAACATGGCTGCGGATCAATTCGCGGACTCTGCGCTCCGCGTCGCTGTCAACCGACTTTGACTTCGCCAGCAAGCGCGTCGCCGCCACCGTTAAATCGGTGTCGCCGCGCTGTGTCGCCGCGATCGCAGCCTTGATCACCGATGTCGGCAATTCGTGCTGCTTCGCCAGCGCAAGGGCGGCTGCCAGCGCGTAGGTTCTCTCATCGCCGGCGAGCCACGAATGAAGATCGTGCATGCTGCTGCGAGAGTTCGGAATTTTGCGCGAATCAAACAGCAGTGACCCGCCCTTTTGTTCGCGATCGTCGAAATAGCGCCACGCTTGATGAACGGTATCGCGAGAATCAAGTCTGAGCACGCGGACCCACGGCGGATCGCTCTCACGGCGGGCTCGCGCCAGCAACGCCATCGCGTAACCGATCTCGACTGCGTTGTAGTATCCCGAACGAGAGATCGACCAACCGGTCCATCCCGCCTGGGACCATTGTTCGTCGTACAGGCTGGCGTCACTCGCCAGCACGCCCAGGCCGCAACAAATCGGCAGCAGGCTGGTTGTCCTCGGATCGGTGTCAAGTGGAGTCGGGTCGGCCTGCATCTGCCAGAAATGCCTGGCGTGTTGGTACGCAAGCTCCATGACGCATCGCAGCGCGTCGCCGAGTGACTCTTCGGCAATCAATATCTTCGCATCCGACTGATCCTCAGCGGCACGATAAACGGATGGGTAACCAAGATCATCGCCGTCGACCACATCGACCTCATACGGTGCCGCCGGCGCCGGCATTCTTCGGCGAACCGCCGCGAGTGCCGTTTCCAGCAATCGTCCAGCCGTCGAGGTGTCCAATCGCAGATCGTTGAGGTCGGTAACAATCTCGGCGTCGCGGACGCGCCCCTCTCCGATCGTTTCGATCGTCTTGCGCATCAACAATTCGAGATCGACACGTTGAAACGTGGTCAACGGAGGGCGGACTTTATGAAACCCAAACATCGATCGAACTACCAGGACAAGTAACGACGACAAGAGGCATGCGAATCGTTGATTCTCTGGGATGACCGATGCCGACACAAGAAGCAGCCGATCGGCGGCTCGAATCAACGGCGTAAAACCGACGCCCCTAAATCTGGAAAGCGTCGACCTCCAGCGCGTCGGGCCCTTCGATTATGCGGTCTAATGAGTAGGATTGACGGTCTTCTTCCATACAACTCTGCAACGAAACATCATGGACTCCCAAGTTTTCCGCGGTTGTGTTCCCGCCCTGATGACACCGTGCCTCCCGGACCGAACACCAAATTATCCGGCCTTGGTGGAAAAAGGCCGGCAATTGACGGCGGCCGGTATGAACGGCGTCGTTTATTGTGGATCGATGGGCGATTGGCCCTTGCTAAGCGATGAACAGCGACAACAGGGTGTTCGCCAATTGGTCGAGGCGGGCGTTCGGGTGATCGTGGGTACGGGCGCCCAGAACACCGCGATCGCGACCGAACATGCCGCCCATGCACAAGCGGTTGGCGCGCACGGACTGATGGTGATCCCTCGCGTTCTGTCGCGCGGCACATCACCTGCCGCACAGCGTGCGCACTTCGCGAGGATTCTCTCGGCGGCACCCGATTTGCCAGCCGTCATCTACAACAGCCCCTACTACGGGTTCGAAACGAAGGCTGAGTTGTTTTTTGACCTGAGAAGCGAGTTCGAAAATCTGGTGGGATTCAAAGAGTTCGGGGGCGCCGATTCGCTTAGCTACGCGGCCGAACATATCACCCATCGAGACGACGACATTGTGTTGATGGCCGGTGTCGATACCCAGGTATTTCACGGATTTGTTAACTGCGGAGCAGTCGGTGCGATCACCGGAATCGGAAACTGTTTGCCCGCCGAAGTTCTGAAATTGGTCACGCTGTGTGAGTTGGCCGCGACCGGTGACGCCGAGGCGCGCCGGTTCGCAATAGAACTCGATGAAGCGTTGAAAGTGCTTTCAACGTACGATGAAGGGCC
>JAHELS010000246.1 GCA_024644085.1 Rhodopirellula sp. | reverse complement strand
ACCCTATTCCCGCTAGCTCACCATCGGAAAGAAAATGCGTTGCTGGCTGGAACATACTCAATCTGACCAAGACTCAGATTCGAACCAACACATACTCACCCCATGCGCAGGACGAGCAACTGTTCGATCAATCGCCGTTCACCTTCGTCAGGGTGACTTCAAGCGGTCCTTGTTCGGCGTCTTCCTTCCAGTAACTGTGACGCAACGGAAGCGATAGCTGGATCCCACGCTCTTCGAATGTCTTGAGAATCTCCAGATTCACCCTTTCACAGAACGAGTAGTACTGCCAAAGGTCAGGAGGCGCGTACCAATAGATGATGCGAATATTGAAGGAATCGGGGTTGAACTCGTTGAAGTAAACACGGGGCGGAAATTCCTTATCCATGCCTTCGTGGTTCTCTAAGATCGAACGAATGCATGAGATCGCATCTTCGACCTCTGCACGCGCTGTGTCGATCGGAATGTGAAGATCGGTGACCCGGCGGATATGCTTTCGCTTGCCGACATTCTCAATCTCGGCGTCGGCAATCTGGTCGTTCGGGATGGAGATCAAGTGATTGCTCAATGCCCGAATCTTGGTCGAGCGTAGACCGATCTCTTCGACGATTCCGTCGTGGCCCTTCACCACGATCCGCTCGCCGACTCGATAAGGCTTGTCCAGCAAGATTGTCACGGTGCCGAATAGACCCTTCATAAGGCCTTGCGCCGACAAGGCGATCGCCAAGCCGCCGATGCCCGCACTGGCGATCAATGTCGTGAGCGGAAATCCGAGATAACGACCGCCTTCCAGGAATACAATCACAGCGGCGACAATGCCGAGCACGCGGCAAATGATTCTGATTAAGTTTGCATCCAGACTGCCGGGTTTCACGTGCGGCAGAGCGACGATCGTTTCCGCGGCTCGGCTGCTACCGCCCACGACCAGCCCCAGTACCCCGAGCAGGAAAACCAGATCGGCCGAGAAGTTGACAACGTAAATAGCAGGCCCGCGGACGGTCAAATATTCCCACACGAAGTGTTTGAAGCCGATTGGGATCAGCACGGCAACGACGAACAACCCAAAGCTTAACCAGTACTGAATCAGACTTTGCCCGCGGACACGCTCGCCGCGACGTCGCCCCCAGCGAAACAACAGCACCATCACCGCCAAGCTGATAGGGACCGCCAGGATCAGGCCGATCCACTGCCAGATCGCCATCCCCAGTTCACGTCGTTGAAACGATTTCGGCAACCAGTCCACCACAGCAGCCATGATTGACTTTCCAGGACTGGACAACCACCACTGGTAGAATCCCTCCGAGACTGCAGGGTCGCCCGATCGGTAGGCTTGCGTGCGAACTTTTTCGTACAGTTCCGGCGCACGCGATACCGTTCCAGCGGAAAACAGGAACTCGCCGCGTCGAGGCCCTTCGAGCTGTTTTGAAATTACGATTTGCGTGCGGGGAACCTGCCAGCGGACGAGTGGCTGAGACCCATCGGTGGTTTCAACCGATTCGATCCCCGGAATCATTTCTGCGGGAGGAAGCGGGATTCGGTCGAGCACTTCTTTCAAACAAACGGCTGCTTCTGCATCGAAGTACTCGCGTGAATAATCCGGCAACTGACTGGTATCCATGCACGAAATGATTTGCGCACCCAGCCGATGGTATTCAGGAGTCGCTCGGTCGAAGTAGCGTTCCTTTTGGGTCAGCTGGTGCAACTCGTTGCATGAATCCAGAAACAGAGTGAGCGTGCCGCGTGGGCTCGACGTGTCCGAAGTTTGTGTCGGCTGCTTCTTGGTTGCCGCAAGGTACGCGCTATACAGACCCGGGGAAACAGGACGGCCTTCGCTGCGATACGGAAGACCTTTGGCCATGCCGTAAAACTCGGCCGCGCGGCGTACTGTTTCCGCAGAGAACAGGAATGCGTTTTCTTGCGGCCCTCGTTCGGCACGCACAATCGCCATGCGGGTGCCTGGGATTGGCCAACGAACGAGCGGTCCGCCGGTCTCCGCTGAAGTCAAGTTCTCCGCTGAATTCAACCCAGGAATTTCTGAATCGGAAGGCAGTTCGATACGGTCGAAAACTTCCTTCAGGAATAAGGCAGATTGGATGCCTGCGGAATCACGCAACTCGGCCGGTAATTTGCTCAGATCCAGGCAGTCGAGGATACGCTCCGTGGTCGGCAAGACCTCTGCCTCGCGACCTTCCATAACCGCCCCGGCGGCGACCAGATTTTGAAGTTCGTTGCAGGAGTCGATTAGGCTGTTCAGAGTGGCGGCGGGACTGGAAGTGTCGGATGGTGCCAAAGGGTGCAGCGACGCAGCCTCCTGAGTTCGACCGACTACCGATGCAAGTAGAACACAGAACACGGTAACACTGCTTCGAATCATTCTGTCGTCTCCCGAGTCGGTAACGTTGTCTCTCCAGAGGCGGAGGAAATGTGACCTTGGAGTCTTACACGAACAGGGCACAGCTTCTCCCAAAACTGCCCCCCATCATACACAGGGCGATGATCGAGATAACGTCACCCGCGATCGCAAGCCCGAGTTTAGAAACTGAACTGAATCTGCGAACGATACAGCCAGCCGCGATCGCCGGGACTGATGTCGAGCGCCGATGAACTGATTGGCGCTCCGTCGAGGTGTGTCAGGTCGGCGACAAGCTTGGCGTGCTGGTCGCGAAAATACCAAGCGAAACCGCCGGCGACCTCTTCGGAGCTCTCGTCGTTCACGCCAAGCGTTCCGGAGTTGCCGTCGACCCGCGACCAGCGGGTAAGCAATTGCAATTTGCGCGGGACCACACCATGCAACAGGTGATGACCGACATCGCGCAGATCGATGCGGGTCTTGCTTAGCACAAATGGCATCTGATTTGTTGGCAACGTCGTCTCTTTGAACGGTGAGTTTTGGAGCTCAAGCCGTCGATCTATCCGCGGGCATAGCTGTCCATTTCCTAGCGGAGAGCGGCGCCAGTTCCTTCGAATGCCTCGCCGTTTTTACAATCTCGGCTGGCTTCGCGGAAATACCTACTTGAAGTTTTCCGAAGGCGAAACAGACTGGTAGGAAACGCATTGGCGCGACCCATTTGACATCGCGCGTGGACCGAAGGGAATCATGGAAAACATAGTATTTTGCTCACTTAGAGAATGCAACAAACTTCGAGAAACCAACCAGAATTCTCGCTTCGCACCTGCCGATATCTGATCGGCGATCTCTTTCGAGTGCGCGTTTGGATCTACTGGACTGACTTCCTTTTCACGTATGCCGCCGGTTCGTATTGTTTCACGCAGGTTTATGGTGGTCCGATCTACCAACGCCACCAGGGATTTCAAGGAAGTTTCCAACAGACGTTCTTCTTCTTCGCGTCATGCCTTCTATTTTATCGCGCGGCGATGTTCATTCATGAAGTCGTGCATCAGCGCGCCACCGGGCGGCTAAAGGTATTCCGGTTTGTTTGGAATGTGCTGTGCGGCATACCTTTCTTGATGCCGTCGTTTGTCTATTACACGCACATTGATCACCATCGTCGACAACACTTCGGCACCGACCGCGACGGAGAGTACCTGCCTCTGGAACAGCAAAACGGGTGGCAGATTCTGTTCTACTTATCCTGGTGCCTTGTCATTCCACTGCTGGTCGTGATTCGTTTTCTGTTGCTGACTCCGTTGGCGTGGCTGATCCCAGGGTTTCGAGCGTTTGTGCAGCGTCGTGCCTCGTCCATGGTGATGGACCCGACATATATCCGACCGCTACCAGGAAAGAAGACGCTCAGAATCCTCTACATTCAGGAGTTCGCTTGTTTTCTTTGGTGCCTGGTGATTGTCGTTATTGCGCCCATCACCGTTGGCCAATGGCCAACGCCGTTTCTCATACACATTTATCTGATGTCCGTTTTCATCATTTTTTTGAACTCGGTCCGCACCGTTGGCTCGCACCGTTGGTTCAACGACGGTGAGCAAATGACGTTTCTCGATCAAATGCTCGACTCGGTGAACTATCCGAACAACGCCTGGATTAGCGAGCTGTGGGGACCGGTTGGTACACGATTCCATGCCCTGCACCATCTGTTTCCATCGTTGCCCTATCATGCATTGCCCCGAGCCCACCGTCGTCTGATGGCCTCACTGCCGGAAGACTCGCCCTACCGTCTAACCGAGGAACACTCGCTGACCTCAGGAATCATGAACCTGCTGAGGCGGAATCGACGCATCATCGCGCAGACTTCGGAACGTCCCCATGGGAGCGAGACAATCTGAGCGATCAGTTAGCCTCGGTCGTAGCGGACGAGAAGCTGACCTCCGCATCGTACACAAAGAGGGCACGCAATTTATCCCAGAACTGACCGCCCATCAAACAGACACCTAACATCAACAGAACGTCCCCCAGTAATGCAGCTGTCAATCGATTCCGCATCAGGTCCGGGACCCATTCATACAAGTACGGCGACACCCAGGCGAAGAGAACCGGAATCAGAAACAGGACCAGTCCGAATCTGTATCGCAGGCGGGACACTTTATCTGGGAACAGAGTCTCTTTCAGCGATCCGAACAGCCGCGACTTGAGGTGGTTGAACCCCTCCTTACCGAGTACGACGACCGTTAACAGAATCGCGATCTCGGGCACTCCCAGCAGCAGCAGGCCCGATAGAGCCGTCTTCCACGTCGCCGGCAGAGCCGAATTCGTAACCAGCGGAATCGTTAAGGGAGCCAATTGCCCGGTCACAAAGATGACCGCCCCCGCGATCAGCCGGTTGCGCGATAAACCTTGGTCCGCCTTCATCTGGTCCCTCTCATGATCGTCACTCCGCCCTAAACAGGCGATTGTTGATCCAGTCCTTTTTCATCGTGCCTCTCCAGTATCTGGTCGGATCGAGCATCGATCCAGCCTCCTCTGCTTGGGCAGCGGACGCGGAACGACCGCATGCTCGGCGGCAACCTCCCAGTCGAGTTAGTGCACATGATCGGATGAACCGTCCACCTGACATTCGATCTGCAGGCGATCGATCCAGCCATCGAGGCCCGCGATACGGCGCTCGTTTTGGGAACGCGAGCGAAGATCGATTTCTAGATTTGCTGCCAATCATGAATGATCGGTACGTCTTTCAGACTTTCGAGGTGTCGAAAAGCTAACTTCCGCGTCATAGCAAACAAGCGCGCGCAATTTGTCCCAGAACTGACCGCCCATCAGACAGACACCCAGGATGATAAGCACGTCGCCCAGTAGTGCGGCTCTCAATCAATGCTCCATCAGATCCGAAGCGGATTCGTAGAGGTAGGGTGACAACCAGCCGAACAGAATCGGAATCAGTAACAGAAACAGTCCGGCATGGTATCGCAGGCGGGACACCTGATCCGGCAGCAGGGTTTCTTTGAGTGATCCAAACAGCCGCGATTTGAGCTGATTGAATCCTGCCTTTCCGAGCACGACCACGGTGAGCGCGATCGCAATCTCGGGCACTCCCAAAGCAGCAGTCCCGACAAAGCCGTTTTCCAAGTCGCTGGCAAAGCCGAATTCGTCACCAGCGGAATCCCTTTTGACGTCAAATGACATTCCGGGCCGCGCGGCGGCGACACGCCGCGTGGCCATAAATCGTTCAAGCTCGATGTTCGCCCGTCGAGACCCAACGTACGCGAATCGCTACTGCCGCGCCTGCTGCGTTTGCATTTGCTTCAGCACCTGATCAACGCTCAGACTGGAGCCTCTGGTTGGAGGAAAATCTTTCAGCGATTCAAGATGTTCACGGATGACTTTCTGGGCCGGCACCATGGCCCACATCTTGTCCGCATACCAGCGAGTGTACATTTGCGATTCAAAAATAAATCGCTCGTAGGGATCCTGACGCAGGTTCACGATCTTCGGCCAAGCTGGTGACTTCCGATATGCCGTGGGCAGAGAACCCTCCATCATTGTGAAGTTGAGTTTCCAGTCGCCATATCGCAATGCGTTCATATTGCCTGCGGCATCGAAATAGAGAATCTCTTTGCGTTTGCCGGGGCCCTTTCCCGTCAGCAGATCCATCTGATTGTAGCCATCCAGGTGCGCTTTGAACTTCTTGTCGCCTGCCTGGTGCCCCTTCAGAAGCTTTTCCTTGACGTTCGGTTCACCCGCGGCGGCCAACAGCGTTGGCAGCCAGTCCTGGTGCGAAAAAATGTCGTTGATGATCTTGCCTTTGGGGAATTTTGCGGGCCAGCGAACGACCGCAGGCACTCGAAAACCACCTTCCCAGGTCAAGCCTTTTTCACCTCGAAAAGGATGGTTGCCACCCTCGGGCCAGGTGAAGACTTCCGCACCATTGTCGGTCGAGAACATCACGATCGTATTTTCGGCGATGCCAAGTTCATCCAGCTTGTCGAGCAATTCACCGACCACATAATCGAGCTCCATCATGCCGTCTGCGTAGATGCCATAGCCCGACTTGTTCTTCCACTTTTCACTCTGGCGAATCCAGACATGGTTCCGCGTCGAGTTGTGCCACAGGAAGAACGGTTTCCCGGCTTTGTGCGATTTCTCGATGAACGCCAATGAACGGTCGAGCAAGTCTTCCTCGACCGTTTCCATCCGCTTGCGCGTCAGTGGGCCCGTGTCTCTGATCTTCTGTTTGCCAACGCGACCCCAACGAGGGTCCTCGGTCGGATCATCAACGTCGGTTGCGACGCAGTCCAGCAGACCGCGTGGGCCGAACTCCGCTTTAAACGCTGGATCCTTTGGATAGTCGGGATCTTCGGGTTCTTCTTCGGCGTTCAAGTGATACAGGTTGCCGTAGAACTCATCAAAGCCATGTACGGTCGGCAGATACTCGTTGCGATCGCCCAAGTGGTTCTTGCCAATCTGCCCGGTCGCGTACCCCATCGGTTTGAGTAGTTCGGCGATGGTCGGGTCCTTTGCCTGGACGCCCTGCTTGGCGCCGGGCATACCGATCGTGAGCAAACCGGTACGGAAGGGATTCTGTCCGAGCATGAATGAGGCGCGGCCAGCGGTACACGACTGCTGAGCGTAGTAGTCCGTGAACAGGATGCCTTCTTTGGCGATGCGGTCAATGTTCGGCGTTCGACCACCCATCATGCCTCGGTGATAGGCGCTGATGTTACTGACGCCAATATCGTCACCCCAAATGACGACGATGTTGGGCCTTTCTTGTTGTGCCGACGCAATGTCGGCCACCAGACCAACCGTAATGATTGCCGCCATTACGGCGAGCAATCGACGATGGCTCAAAATCGTCATAATCCTCTCCTTTGAGAAAAAAATCTAAACAGAGTTGTCAAGGTTACGTCACGTTTCGCAGGTGCCTCGCGTTCCAACGCCTTTGTCAGGCCGCTCGTTATTCAATCACCTCAAATTCACCCGGCCGCCAGGTCTTGTCAAACCATGGTTCCAGTGGTCCATAGAGACGCAGCAGGACGAACCAGCCTTTGTCGGGCGTCGTTTGCACCCAGTTCCTCTCCTTGTCGATGGGAGACTTCGGGCCGAAGTAGAGGTCGACGGATCCGTCGCTGTTAACGATCAGGTCATCACGCTTGTTATTGCGACTCGGGAACGGTTGGCTGGTTTGCAGCTCGCAGCGAGTCTGGGGGTCGTAGACAACCACCGACCAGAAATCCTTGGCCGGAACGTCTGCCGGAATATTCAGCTTGTAGTTCTTGCTCCCATCGAGGTATTCGCCGTCCTTGTCGGTGGCGTTGAACGCATACTGTGAGCCTTTGCCAACCATCTTGGCTGCCATGGCCGGTGTGTTGACCGTGGCCGAGTAAAAGAACAACGTGCGCGCGTCCAGGTACCGCCCGCCCGCGCCGCCGTCCTTCAACCATTCGTAATTTCCGCCGAGAAATACCATGTACCAACCGCTGTTCTCGTAGAGGTACGCACTTTTGTCCCGCGGCTTCAGCCAGATAGCTCTGGCGGTCGCATTACCGATCGCAACGGCTTCGGTGAGGATCTTCTTCATTCGCGCGTCCGGTTCGAAACGCTTGCCTTTCTGGATGCCGATGCTTGCCAGCAAGCCACGCGTTTCCGGTTCGATCATCTCGATCGGTTCCCGCTGAATGACAGTGTTCAGTTCTTCGTAGAACGCAAACGTGTTTGCGTGCACGGTGTTGGCGGGGTTTCCCGAGGCATTGAGAAACACCATAGCCGGTGGATTCTTGGCGGCCTTGAGGGGATAGATCTTGAGGCCATCCTTGAACATTTTCGTTGCGGCGTCCGGTTTGCCATCGACCAGGAAGCCGCGCAGAATCATCCAGTTCACGTAGCTCGTTGAACGACCGACGAAGTACCCTTCCGGTACGTCACCTTTGAAGTCCGGCGGTAGAATCAGGTACTTGCCACCCTTGCCCTTGTCCGGTCCGGGAGCACCCATGTCGATAACGAATCGGAACCACGCATCATTCAAAGTACCTGGCCCGCAACCCGGTGGAATCTCAACGACCGTCGGGCCATCCGTCTTCAGATCAAGGAACGTCGTGGCATAGACCGTGTCGGTATTGGCGGTAAGCCACAGCGAGTTCGAATCCATCAGCGTTTCGAAGATAG
>JAHELS010000245.1 GCA_024644085.1 Rhodopirellula sp. | reverse complement strand
GCCCCTCCTTTCCGCTTGATCACCTCGGCCCCGCTGCCTCGGGTGCGCGTGAAGAGTTGGTTCACCAAGCCAGGATTCCAACCGGGGTACTTATCCAGCGGCAGCCCCGCGATTGTCGCGCTGCTCCAGATCGGGACCATCGATTCGCCATGTTCCCCCAGAATCAGCGCTTTGGTTTGCGTCGGTGGCGCGCCGAGTTGCTCGGCGATCAATGAGCAGAACCGAATCGTGTCGAGTTGAGTCCCCAGGCCGATGACCTGGTCAATGGGCAAGCCGAGTTTTTGTGCTGCGAGGTAGGTCAGGATGTCGACCGGGTTGCTGACCACGACAACGATGGCGGACGATTTGGGACGTGCCGCTTTGACGTCGTTGAGGATTTGAACAAACAGGTCGGTGTTGCGGTTGATCAGATCCAATCGGGACTCGTCCGGTTTGCGGCGCAGTCCGGCGGTAATGCAGATCACGTCGCTGTCGGGAATGTGTTCGTAGCCGCCACCACGGATGACCTGATCGGCAATGCTGGGACCGCCATGTTGCAAATCAAGTGCCTGACCAACCGCCAGTTCCTGGTTGACATCGAGCAACGCAATTTCTCGCGCGATGCCGCCACATTGCAATGCAAACGCGGCGCAGGAGCCGACCAATCCACCACCGCCAATGATCGAGACTTTCATGAGAACCGTAACCAATAATTCAGAGAAAAAGATGTTGAGAGAAAATGACCCTGCGACGGCTACGCCGATTGCAGTTGTCGAATGACTTCGTCGGTGATCAGTTTCACCAAAGCCTGCTCGTCGACCCCGTCGACCGCGTCGGCGCCACCGGTCGACTTAAGGGGAGGCGGTGCGGGAAAAGCTCGACGCTGGACACCCGTCTCGGCCCAGGACTCGCGGAAGATATCGTTCGCGCAAATGTCGCAGTTCTCGTAGTCAGGCGTGTTCCGCGGGTCCTTGTACCCCCAGGCATCCTTCAAGTCGAGTAACTCTTGTGATTTCTCGCCGCTGAGAAACGAGACGTTGCCCAGTTGCTTGGCCAACAACAGCATGCGGCAGTAGGAGTCAAGAATTTCGGTCCACCAATACGCCTGCTCGACCGTCTCGCCGTAGCTGACGGTGCCGTGGTTGGCGAGAATGATGACGTTGGTGCGGTCGACGTAGGGAATGATGGTATCGGCAAAGTTCTGACCACCGGGTGTCTCGTACTTGGTGATCGGCACATCACCGAGGAAGACCTCGACTTCGGGGAGAATGCATTGCGGAATTGGTTCCCGAGCAATTGCAAACGCGGTTGCGTGGGGCGGGTGGCAATGGACGACGCTCTTGATGTCGTCCCGCTGGCGATAGATCTCCAGGTGTAGAAGCGCCTCGCTGGATCGTTTTTTTCTGCCGGCGAGTTGTTTGCCCGTCATATCGATCAGAGCGATATCGTCCGGCTTGAGAAATCCCTTGCACTGCAAAGTTGGTGTGCAAAGCACCTCATTGTCGCTGACCCGGACAGTGATGTTGCCGTCGTTTGCCGCTGCGAATTGACGGTTGTATATCCGCCGGCCAATTTCGCACATGTCCTGTTTGATCTTGTGTAGGTTTTGCATGGGGTTCCTCGGTTCTGGGTAAGCCGGGCTGTTGCCCGCCAATGTCATCTTTGATGTGGTTTGTTCGTACGGTAAGAGGTCATTTCAAGTCGATTTGGTCCAGCAACGCCACGATGGACGCGTCGAGCGGTTTGATGTCCGGGCGAAACGGTTGTGCCGATTCCGGCCCTTCGGCGAGCGCGACCAGGTCTCCGATCCCGCTGCTGCATAGGTCCCAGGCGACGACCGTCTCGCCACCGAGAGGTTCGTCATGGATAGAATCGATCGATTCGACAACCTCGACGCAGCGCAGCTTTGCAGAGGTCATCGTCGGATGAATCTTCGAAAGGGTGACGGTGCCGATCGTGCGTGCGATTTTCATCGTTGACGTTAATCCTGTTGAGTGATTTGAGCGGCGGCGTTGGCGGCGGCGGCGAGGTTCAACCGTTTCATGTCCAAAACCCAAACGGTCGGTCCAAAATCGTCGGCGAACCGGCGAACGTCGTTGATGCTTCCGATCATCACTGCCCTCTCGCCGGTAGCGCAAAGTCGGTGAACCTCATTTGCCGGATGGTCGCTGAGCACGATCCGGGAGGCATTGCGGATAACGCCGCGGCGCTCCAGCTGATCGCGGACACTCTGGGCGCGCTGCGGATCCGATGTGTCGGTGATCTCAATGGTGAGGTCATGGCTGGGCGTTGGTTCATCCTGGGAGTTGTGTAGATCAAAGGTGCGGTCGATCGAGATTCCGCGGCGTCGGGCTTCGTCGCGTGCGGCGGGCGTCACGACCGCCGAGTTTGAAATGCGTATCCGCGTTGGTTTTCCCGTAACTGATTCGATGGTTTTTGTCGTAATGATGCGATCGCGAATTGATTGATCTGTTGTGCCGGGGGTCGCCGATCGCAGCCGCGCGATCACTTCACGTGATATTGCTGCGACCAGCGACGGATCGATCCGTTCATGTTCATGCGGTGGTTGACCCTTGGGCATCCGATTCAATCCACAATCCCGATCACGCTCCAGCGCGCCGGCGTATTCTTGTTTCCGGTGATCTCCCGCGCGTACGTTCCGTCACTGGTGATCATCACGCGATCGCCGCGTCGCGACCCCATCGCATCGACGGCGATCAACGGTGGACCGTCGGGCGACTGATCAACCATCAACGGTTGGAGCAGCACCAGGCGTTGGCCGTCGAAGCTTTCATGCTTGACGGTGGCGCGAGTCGATCCGAGAACAAGTGCGGGTTGCATGGGTGGTGTTTGGTTTCTTGATGCTTCAAACGACTCGCAGTTCATCGATCATGCTGCATCGACGTTCGCGGGTGAAAGTGATCGGTGTGGTAACTCCCTCGCCGGTCGGTCCGGCGATCGAAAAGGAAAGGTAGCCTTCGCCGCCAAGGCCGAGCGAGGCCATGCAAGGCCCGTTTTTGACGTACAGCGTTGTGTCGAGCTCACGTCCCATCTTGGTCATGTTGTGGACGTTGCGCGAGTGAATGATTGCGGTGTGACGAAATCCATGTTCGTATTCCTTGGCCATCGCAATCGCGTGATCAACGTCCCGGGCGCGGACGAAGGGCATGAACGGCATCATCTGCTCGACGCTGACGAAGGGGTGATGCTCGTCGACTTCGCCAAACACCAATTCGGTGCCGCCAGGAACGCTGACGCCGGCCGCTTCGGCAAGAAAGCTGGCGTCCTTTCCAATGAAGTCTTTGCAGGCCGCATCATGTTGATCGTCGCCCACTTGGACGATCGCCTGGCTCGTCAGCTTTGCGATTTGTGCCGAGTTGAGTTCGACCGCTCCGGCTCGACGCATCGCAGCCATCATCGCGTCAAAGACACTCGCGACAACGAAGACTTCCTTCTCGGAGATGCACAGCAGGTTGTTATCGTAAGCACCGCCTTGGATGATGCACTTGGCGGCGTTGTCCAGATCGGCTGTTTCGTCGACCACTACCGGAGGATTACCGGGACCCGCGACAATGGCCCGCTTGCCGCTGTTCAGCGCCGCACGTCCCACCGCCGGTCCGCCGGTGACGCAGATCAACGCGATGCTGCGATGCTTGAATAAAGCTTCGGCCGATTCGAGTGTCGGCTCGGCGATCACGCAGATCAAATTGTCGATGCCGATTTCGCGTGAGATTGCTTCGTTGAAACGGCGAATTCCTTCGGCAGCGACTTTCTTGCCCGAGGGGTGCGGATTGACGACGATTGTGTTCCCGCCCGCCAGCATGTTGACCGCGTTGCCGGTGATCGTCGGCAAACTGTGGGTGACCGGCGTGATCGCGCCGATGACCCCGAACGGAGCCCGTTCGATCACCGCCAATCCGTGATCGCCACTGAAACATTTCGTCTCCAGAAACTCGACTCCCGGCGTGAGTTCACCGAGTGTCCGCAGCTTTTCGATCTTGTGCTCCGGGCGCCCGATCTTCGTCTCTTCCATCTCCATCAAGCCGAGCTCTTCGCACTGCTGAATCGAAATCCGACGGATGATGTCGATTACCGTTCGGCGCTGTTCCAGGGTGCAATGCCGGAACTTCTCGAAAGCTTCCCGCGCGGCAGTGACCGCCGAATCGGCATCGTAAAAGATCCCGTGACGACCGCCGGAGCTGCCCGAACCATTGGATGAACTGTGCCCTGCACTTGCAGGCATGGGGCCGACTTCGGCCAGGACTTGTGCGACGACGTTGCGAATGACGTTTTCATCGAATTGCATGGGTCAGGTCTCGTGAGGACATTTGCGCCGGAAGGAATGAACTTGATGGGTCAGGATTCGTTTCGCGCGTAAACGGAATGCTTGTCAATGTGGACGGTGTCGATGATCCCGATGATGACTGCATCGATCGGCAACTCTTTCGTTTCCGGGGTCAGCCGCGCGCTGCTGCCCTGGGTGATCAGAACAAAATCGTTTTCACCTGCGCCCAGGGTATCGACGGCGATAAACGTGCGGCCGGTGGTGACCAACGAGTTGCGTTTTTCGCCCTCCAGCCGGTATGGCTCGACAACCAGCAACTTGTGGCCCGTCATCGAGCCAACTTTCTGGGTGCTGACAACCGATCCGGTGACGCGTGCTATGAACATGTTGGTAATCGCCTTTGCATGGAATTCTGTCTCACGAATGCTCGAGGACTTCGACGCACTGTCGCGCGACGATCACCTCTTCGTTGGTGGGAATTACCCATAGCTGCGTGCGGCTTTGCGGTGCGTGAAAGGTCGCTTCGCCGGAGACCGCCTGGTTCGCATCGGCGTCGGCGACGATTCCCAGTTCTTCCAGGCCTTCGCAGACCGCGGCCCGGATGCGGGCTCCTTTTTCGCCAATGCCGCCGGTAAAGACGATCGCGTCTACGCCGCCCATGGCCACGATCATGCCGCCAAGGTGTCGGCGGATTTCCTGGACAAAGACGTCGAGGGCAAGTTGTGCAGGGGAGTCGCCCGAGGCGGCCGCGGATTCGAGGTCGCGGATGTCACCGCTTTGTCCGCTGAGTCCCAACAATCCGCCATGGCTGGCGAGCCGGCTGAGAACTTCCTCGAGCGACATGCCGGTGCGCTCGATGATCAGTGGCAAGGCAAATGGATCGAAATCGCCGACGCGATTGTTTTGGGGTAACCCGGTCTGCGGAGTCATGCCCATCGTGGTCATCACGCTCTGTCGGTTCTCGATCGCGGTCAAACTGCTGCTGCCGCCGAGATGACATGAAATGACCCGGGCATCAACGCGACCGAGCAATTCGGCGCTACGACTTGCGATGTAACGATGGCTGGCTCCGTGAAATCCGTACTTGCGAACATGGAACTCGTCAGCCCACTGCCGCGGGATTGCGTACTCGCGCCGCGATGGGGGAATCGTTCTGTGAAAATCGGTTTCGAAGGCTGCGATCAGCGGCAGGTTCGCAAACCGTTTCCGCAATGTCTTCATGGCGGCAATGTAAGGGGGATTGTGCGCGGGGGCCGCGGCATTCATCTCCGCCATCGCGTCGAGCACTTCGTCGTCAACCCGGAACACGCCCGAAAGCCGCCCGCCATGAACCGCCTTGAACCCGATTGCCGTGACCTCGTCGGGATCCTTCAAGACCCCGTGCTCCGGATCGGTCAATTGTTCGAGGCAGGCAGCCACGGCAACCCCGTGATCGGGAACGCTCATGGTTCGCGAGTCGGACCAATCACCAATTTCCACGCTGCATTGGCTTTCCGCGTCGCCGATTCGCTCGACCGCACCGCGCGCCAAACATCGTTCATCGGTCATGTCAAATAACCGATATTTGAAGCTGGTCGATCCGAGGTTTGCAACGAGGACAAGCACGGGGAAGTCGTCAATGGAGGTCGGGTGGTTGGGACTTTCAGCGGACAAGGAAGCGGACGTCGTCGCCGGCTCGGTAACCGGCGTCGTGCGTTCCGCCGTTAGCCCAAAAAAGCCTTTTGCAGACCTTCCGCGGGTCGGGGGATGATATGGCTGCTGAGCAGTTCGCCGACTTGCGAGGCTGCGGCGGCACCCGCTTCGACGGCCGCGCGAACGCTGCCGACGTCGCCGCTGACCACGGTCGTTACCAGACCGCCGCCGATGTCGATTCGTTTAACGATTTCGACGCTGGCCGCTTTGGCCATCGCGTCGGTGGCCTCAATGAGTGCCAGTAAACCTTTGGTTTCGATCAGTCCGATTGCATCATTCATGGTTGGAGTCGTTTCGATGGAGTTGTCAGGAAGGACTGCGGGACCAGACCCGCGTGGAATCTTGCATGAGTTCAGATCGACCGCCCGCGCAAGAACAGACTGTCGACCAGCGGCTACTTTTTCGCGGCGGAAGTGGGTGTCTTGAGGACCTTGGAAAGATCGTCATGAGGCCGTGGAATGACCTGGACGCTGACGACTTCGCCGACTCGTCCGGCGGCCGCGGCCCCGGCGTCGGTCGCCGCTTTGACGGCGGCTACGTCACCGGTAACAAACGCGCTGACCAAGCCGGCGCCGACTTTGTCCCAGCCGAGGAATTCGACGTTTGCCGCCTTCATCATTGCGTCGGAGGCCTCGACCAGGGCTACGAACCCCTTGGTCTCGATCATCCCGAGCGCTTCACTGATTTTTGCCATCTGAGAAACTGCCTTAAAGAAAGGAGAAATGGATCGCCCACCGCCAATCGGTGAACGGTGGTTTGTTAATGTTTTGTTGAAGCACATCCGCAGCCATTCTTTTTCAGAATGACATCGGTGGCTGCGTCCAAATGGCAGGCGTTGCCTTCGTCCGTGTCGATGTGCACTTCGAGCTTGGCCGCCTCGTCGGCACGAACGAGCACGTCCTCGAAGGTGACGCTGCAATCCGGAGAGATGATCTGCAACTGCATCATGTCGCCGTTTTCAACGCCATAAAAATCGGCATCGGCGAAGTTCATGTGCACGTGTCGCGCCGCGCGAATCACGCCGCGGTCGAGTTGGACTGTGCCGGCCGGGCCAACCAATACGCAACCCGGAGTATTCTCGATCTTGCCACTGTGTCGAACAGGAGCATCGATGCCGAGCGAGATCGAATCGGTCAACGCGAGTTCCACCTGGCTGTCGCCGCGCGTTGGACCAAGCACGCGAACATTGGGCAGCATCCTGCGCCTCGGGCCGACGACCATCACGGTCTGTTTTGCCGCGTAAAAACCATCCTGGTAGAGGTCCTTGTCGGGCTCGAGCACACTCCCCCGTCCGAACAGGGTCTCGACGTGCTGGTCGGTTAAATGGCAATGCCGCGCCGAAATGCTGACACGCAAGTTCGGCTTGCCGTCGACCCAGCCGGGAGGACTTGCTCCGGCCGGCGCAGCGGTCGTGCCATTGCTCGCGTGGCCATTCATCGACGCGCGAATCGCGCTGCGAACCAGATGTTCAATGTGAGATCGGTCGATTGAGGCGTGATGCATTGCTGATTCGTCCGGTTTCGCGTGCTTGATCTTTGGCCAGTGGTGTGCTGGATTGCGGTTGGGCTAATTGGATTGCGGCGCTGGATCGCCCGATCGTCCTGGATGTGGGGCGATGCGATGAGAGACTGATGCCAAGACTAATTCGACCTCCGCAATTTCCAGATGCTCTTTCCACGTGGATTCAAGCCTGGTATCGGTGACCACAGCATTCACCTCATGCAATCCGCACAACCGGCTGAGGCTGACTTTTCCGAACTTGCTGCTGTCGGCCACCACGATCGACTGGTCGGCGGCCTCGAGCATCGCCCTCTCGCTCTGGACCAACATCATGTTGCTATTGAAGTAGCCGCGATCGGTGATCCCTGCGACCGACAAGAATGCCTTTCCGACGTTGATGCTGTGCAGCATCGAGTCGGCCATCGGGCCGATCGTGACCGCCGTGCGCCCGCGAACACATCCTCCGATCATGACCAGGTCAATCGACTCGCTGCTGGAAAGCAGGTGCGCAACCGGCAAACTGTTGGTCACCACTTGCAAAGGCCGCCCCACCAGATGCCGGGCCAACTCGTACGTGGTGCTGCCGCCATCAAGCAGGATCGTGTCATGGTCCTCCACCAGCGACGCGGCGATTTCCCCAACCGCCGCTTTGGCGGGCCAGTGATCGTCGCGACGGGTCCGGAAGATCTGAAGCGTGTCCGATTCCCCGGTCCAGAACGCACCGCCGTGGGTCCGCCGGGCCAAGCCCTCTTTCTCGAGTTGTTCCAAATCCCGACGGATCGTCGATTCGCTGACCTCGAGCGTCTCGGCCAACTCGCCCAACGAAGCAAACCCACGGCTTTGCACCAGCTCGCCGAGCCGCTCCCGTCGTGATTCGCTCATTGGTCCAGCCAACACAGACCCCCTGAAATGAATAAATTAACAGAATGACAGTTTTCTATCATTCATGAAAGAAATCAATCACCCGAGAGGCCTTTTGACGGAAAATTGCCAAAATAGTGTCAGTTCGCAAATCCTCGGCTCGATCGGCGGTTCGACCCCTGCGGAATTCGAGGGTACGCTATCCCCGCCTTCCG
>JAHELS010000048.1 GCA_024644085.1 Rhodopirellula sp. | reverse complement strand
ACTTTGCGAGTCGCTCGCCATCAGCGGAACGGCTATGGCGTCTTCGGGCAGCTTCGACGATCTGCAGGTAACCCTCGAATCGATCATCGGCCGAGACAACAACATCAATTCGATGGGATTGCGAAGTGCCGACGGAGACTTGATCGTTTCGGCCGGTGAACACGAGAAGCATTGGGATCCCGATTCGACCAACGCCGCCCAACAAATGAAAGTTCCGATCTTTCGCAAAGACGAACGATTCGGCGAGTTGGAGGTTTCCTTTGTCGGAACGGGCGGGCTGTTGGGTTTGAACCATTGGGCACCGGCGTGGTTGTTGGTCGTTTTGATCCCCGCGTGCTTGATCCAGTTTTCATTCTTCATGCGCAAAACACTCGACAGTCTGGATCCAAATGGTGCCGTTCCCGATCACGTTCGCGGCGCACTCGATACGTTGACCGTCGGGCTGCTGTTGATCGATATTCGCGACCGCATTTTGTTCGCCAACCGCTTGCTTGCCGAAAGCATCGGGATCGATCCACACGACGCGGTAGGGCAGAAGGCGGGTTCGCTCGAATGGATCCAGGACAGCGATTGTGATGAATTGCCATGGCAGGAATCGCTTCGCAAGGAAGAAATGATTCACGGCCGAATCCTGCACTTCGATCACAGCGGACGGCGAATTACATTCAGCGTCAACTGTACGCCGATCCTTGGCCAGGGATTGATGGTGACCTTCGAGGACATCACGCTTTTCGAGGAGAACAAGATCGAACTCGCCAAGGCACGCGACGAGGCCGAGCGGGCCAGTCAGTCCAAGAGCGCCTTCCTGGCCAACATGAGCCATGAAATCCGTACGCCAATGAATGCGATTCTCGGATTCACCGAAGTGTTACGACGCAACATCGAACGTAACGAATCGAAGCGTCAACGCCATCTCAATACGATTCACTCAAGCGGCACACACCTTTTGAACCTGATCAATGACATCCTCGACCTCTCCAAGATCGAGGCCGAGCGGTTGGAGGTCGAATCGATTCCCTGCGCCGTGCATCGCGTGATCGCTGACGTGGCGACCGTGATGAAAGTGCGAGCCGATGAAAAGAACATCTCGCTCGACTACCAGTTTGACGGAGCGATTCCAGAAACGATCACCAGCGATCCAGCCCGGCTTCGCCAAGTCTTGACGAATCTTGTCGGCAACGCAATCAAGTTCACCGAGCAGGGCGGCGTGCGAATCATCACGCGTTTGGCCGGGACCGACAAGCATCCTCAATTGGTTATCCAGGTCGTCGACACAGGAATCGGGATGAGCCCCGAACAAGCCGCGAAGATTTTCGATCCCTTCTCGCAGGCCGATGCCAGCGTGACGCGGCGTTTTGGAGGAACTGGACTCGGTCTTTCGATCAGCAAGCAGTTGGCCGAAGCACTCGGCGGCGGCGTTGTCGTGACCAGCGAGGAAGGGGTCGGCAGTGTCTTTACCGTTACCATCGACACCGGTGCGATCAGCGATGTGGAAATGATCAAGCCGACTCAGGCGGATCTGGAATCGGAATTCGAGGAGGAAGAGCACCTCGAAATCAGTCTGCCCGAGATGCGTGTGCTGCTGGTTGATGATGGTGAAGAGAACCGCGATCTGATGAGCGTCATTCTCGAGGAAGCCGGCACCGAGTTTGCCACTGCTGAAAACGGCTTGGAGGCGGTTCAACTTGCGACCGAGCGGGAATGGGACGTGATCCTGATGGACATGCAGATGCCGGTAATGGACGGCTACACGGCGACTCGAAAACTACGTGAGCAAGGTTATGACAAGCCGATCATTGCCTTGACGGCCCACGCGATGGAACAAGCCGAGCAGGAATGTCTCGATGCCGGATGCAGCGGATTCCTTACCAAGCCGATCGACTTTGACCGGTTGATCGTGACGCTTGCGGAAATCGCAGGCATCGAAGTCTCCGCTGCATCCCAGCAGCCACCAACAAAAGGCAACGATGACTCGGCCGAAAACAATCCACCCGCGATGATTGAACCTGATAACGGTGAACTTGATATGAACGAATCAGAGACTATTGAAAATGCTCTCGGCGGAGATCCCATTACTTCGACGCTGCCAATGCAGAAGGAACGCTTCCGAAAAATCGTCTCGCAATTCGTCGATCGTCTCGACGAAAGATTCGACGCCATGGATCGAGCGCTGGCACAGGGTGACGCGACACAGCTCGTCGAGCTGGGTCACTGGTTGAAAGGAGCAAGCGGCAATTGTGGTTTCGCCGTGGTTGCCGAAACCGCCTTGAAGCTCGAGCAGAGTGGACAGGACGGTGACTTGGAGTCCGTTGCCGACATTCTTTCTGAGCTGCGTACACTGCGATCCCGAATCACAGTTCCAGAGCCTGCATCAGCCACCGCCTCCCTCTAGACGAATCAACAGGAACAACCGATATCAACCGACCAATCCGTAACGGGAAACCGCAATCGGTGAAGTCGAATCGACACCACACCATCCCACGCGCAACCTTAACGTAGTTTTTATCGGCATCTGGGAAACATGCCATCGAAACCGGGGAAACATCCATGAGTGAGACTCTAAACGATACAGGAATCGACGCGGACATCTGCAACGCAGATCTGTCCCCGGTTGCCTCTGTCAGTTCAGTCCAATCGCCTGTAACGTCGCTTGGCAACCCCTTGTTGCGACGTGCCGAACAACGCGCTCCGCGCACGTCCAAGGTGATGATCGTCGATGACGAAGGTATCAACATCGAAATCGTCAAAGCCTATTTGGAGGAAGAGGGCTTTGAGAATTTCGTTACCACCACACAGTCGTCCCACGCACTGGAGATGATCCGCAAGCACAATCCGGATGTGGTGCTGTTGGACATCAAGATGCCCGAAGTCTCCGGACTCGAGATCCTCGATGCAATGCGGGGTGACGAAAAGTTGTCGATGGTACCAGCCGTCATTCTGACCGCATCGAATGATCCGGAAACGAAACTGCAGGCGCTTCGCCTGGGAGCCTCGGACTTTCTTTCCAAGCCGGTCGATCCCAGCGAATTGATGCTTCGAATCGAAAATGTGCTTGCCGTGAAGGCCTACCAGGATCACCTCGCCGGGTACTCTGAGAAACTCGAGAAACAGGTCAAGCAGCGGACCGCGGAAGTTGTGCGATCCCGCCAGGAAGCAATTCATTGCCTGGCACGGGCCGGCGAGTTCCGGGACGATGACACCGGTCATCACGTTACCCGCGTGGGCCGCTACTCGGCGTTGATCGCCATGGAGCTAGGGTTTCCTGAGCCCGCTGTTGAATTGATCGAACAGGCCGCACAGCTTCACGATGTCGGGAAAATCGGGATCCCGGACGCGATCCTGCACAAGCCGGGGAAGCTCGATCCCCAGGAATTCGAGATCATCCAGGATCATTGCGGGATCGGACGCCGAATCATCAACCCACTCAGCCACGAAGAATCGGTCAGGCTCAAAGCACACACTTCGGTGGGTCTGCAGATCATCGGAGCGACCAGCTCGCCCGTGCTGAAGCTGGCCGCCGTGATCGCCTCTTCGCACCATGAAAAGTGGGACGGAAGCGGATATCCGAGAGGTTTGGCAGGTAACGCGATTCCGATCGAAGGTCGAATTGTCGCGGTGGCGGACGTATTCGATGCGTTGAGCAGTGAACGGCCCTACAAGAAAGCGTTCCCGATCCAAAAATGCTTGAACATTTTGGTTGAGGGTCGCGGAAAGCATTTTGACCCTCGTGTTCTCGACGCTTTTTTCGCCCGCAAAGATGAGGCGATTGCGATTCGAGCAGAATACGCCGACTGTATCGCGGACGACGTCGAAGCAAGCTGATCAAATAGGCATGCGGGCACCAGTGTGATGACGGCGTTCGACGATCGTCCGCCGCGTCCCTTGAATACCCCTCGCCCGACGCATTCCTTGCCCACTCGCCCTCCACCCGGCTTGAGACCATACTGAGGCCTGCGTTTCGCTTCTTTTCCAGGCACAGACGGCACAATTGGTACGAGTCATCGTGGGTACAGCATCCAAGACACGGATCGTGATGGCCGAGGACAGCCGAATCCAGGCCAAGATGCTTCAAAAGCGTCTGATCGCCGCCGGCTACGATGTCCGACACGGCGCCGATGGCGCTCTCGCTCTTGACCTGATCCGCGAGGATCCCCCCGACTTGATCGTCAGCGACATCGAGATGCCGAACATGACCGGCTACGAGTTGTGTCGGGCCGTGAAGCAGGACGACGAGCTTCGGCGGATCCCGTTCATTCTGCTGAGCACGTTGTCCGACCCGCGTGACATCATCGAGGGTCTCCAAGCCGGCGCGGACAATTATGTCACCAAGCCTTACGAATCCGAATACCTGTTGTCGCGGATTGATTCTCTATTAAAAACGCCGATCGACGACGAACTGGGCGACGACAAGGAGTCGCTCGAAGTGACGTTGCAAGGCGAGCGATTCACGGTTCAATCCGGTCGACAACAGGTCTTGAACCTGTTGATCAGCACGTTCGAGAATGCGGTTGAAAAGAACGGCGAGTTGATTCGAGCCAACCAGGAACTTTCGCTCAGCCGGGACAAGTTGGCCAAACAGCATGACATGCTGAAGGAGTTGAACACGCAGCTCGAAGCCAACAACAGCCGGATGACACGTGATCTCGACGCCGCGGCGCGGATCCAGCACTCGTTGTTGCCGGCGGGCGACGTCGAGATACAGAACGTCGCCGTCGCATGGAGGTACATTCCCTGTGACGAATTGGCAGGTGACTTTCTGAATTTCTTCGCGCTCGATGATCGGCACCTGGCTCTTTACGTGGTCGATGTCAGCGGGCACGGCGTTTCATCGTCTTTGTTGAGTGTGACGGTGGCACGTTCATTGACACGTCAAGTCACGACATCGAGCATCCTGGCCCGACCGCATGACAACGGGTCCGTCGCCGTCACGGCGCCCGTGGAAGTCGCCTGCGAATTGAATCGTCGCTTCCCGATGGAAGACCAGGGCAATCTGTACTTTACGATGTTCTACGGCGTTCTGGACACACTGACCGGCACACTGCGTTACGTTTCAGCCGGGCATGTCCCGCCCGTTGTTCTACCAGCTGATGGTGGCGATCCACAGATGCTGCCGGCCGAAGGATTTGCAATCGGATGGCTGGAAGACCTCGATGCAGAAGAAGAATCGACCGCTTTGAACATGGGCGATCGGTTGTTCATTTTCTCCGACGGGGTTCCCGAGGCGATGGACCAGGATCTCGAGGAACTGGGCGACCCAAAGATGCTTGAGCTGATCTCTCAAACCCGAGACATGTCCATTGACGACGCCGTCGGCCATATCAAGGAAGCCGTCGACCAGTGGTGTCGGGTCAACGGGCCAAAGGACGATGTCAGCATTCTCGCCGTCGAGTTGGTCGATCCGAGCGAATCGTAAACTGGCTGACGACGATGGACAGTTCGCCTCCCGCACCTGCCGATTCGCCACGCGAGGACGGTGAATCGCAAAGGCCAAGCATCAAGGTGGCCGCGACTTCGCCGACGGCCTTCACCAATTTGATCGCCGCGCTGGCATTGCTCGCCTGTTTTTTTCTGCCTCATTCGGTTGGCTGTAACGACCGGACCCTCAGCCCTCTCGCCGTTTCGGTGGGAATCATCGGCGAGAGTAACAAGCCGACCGAAATACTGATGCTCGCCGTACTTTGGCCCTTTGCTTTGGCAGCAGCGACGTTGATCGTATTTGCAGTCCTGGTCGTCCTGCGCCCACCCTGGTATTGGCGAGCACTTTTCGCATTGCCTCTCGGATCGGCAGGCATTTTATCGGTCATCTGGCTGATGTTTCTGTTTGTCGGTACCGACGCCAGCCGTGTTGCGATGGCGACCGCCGCGATCGTCTGGCCGACGGCAACGTGCGTCGGCGCGCGGATGTGGTGGCTGTACCGAAGGGGTGATGTGATGGCTGCAGCAACCTGGGGACACGGCATGTTTTGCGTGCTGGCCGCGTTTTCGCTGCGATGGTTCTGGTTTCCGCCTATCACTCGGATCGTATGGGGCGGGTATCTCGCGATCGCGTCAGCACTCTGTATGATGCTTGCCTCATGGACCTGGACGACCCGAGCCCGCTACGACTTGTACGATCGCAGCACCGCACCGGCTGCGTTCCAGATTTCGTTGCGCCAGATCGTCATCGGTATCGCACTGACGGCCGTTGCGCTGACGTACTGGCGTGTGTTGGGAAAGCGTTGATGATCGTGGTGCCGTGGTGATTTCCAAACAAGGATTGCGAAAGGCTGCCACCGTCTCGCTACGATTACTGGCGTGGTTCGGCGTCGTCGTGTTCTTTGTCTGGTCCGTCGGCGCACTCTATTACCTGACCCTCGTGCCTCCGGCGGTTGGGGCAATGCTCGCGGCGGTCTACCTCGCAGGTGGAATCATTTCTTTCGTTCGGATCCAGCCCCGTTCGCGGTGGCTATCGATCGCCGCAACGTCGATCGCGATTGTCTACGTCGTGACTCTGTTTCAACGTCCCTCGAACGATCGTCTATGGGATCCATCCCAGGTGGTGACAACCGGCGTTGAAATTGAGAATGGCCACGCGACAATTCACGGATTTCGACATTGTCACTATCGAAGCGAAACTGACTTTGACGTGCACTACGAAGACTTTCAATTTCGGATCGAAGACCTGACCTCGGTCGCTTTCCTCGTTCACAAGTTTTCGCCTGTGGAAGGTCTCGCCCACACGTTTCTCAGCTTCGAACTCGATTCCGACGACGGTCCGCAGTATTTCAGCGTTTCCGTTGAAATTCGACGTGAGGTCGGCGAAATCTATTCACCAATTCGCGGGCTGTACCGTCAATACGAGGTGTTGTACGTGATTGGTGATGAACGGGACGTGATCGGAGTGCGAACAGTGGTGCGACCACAGGATCGGGTTCACATGTACCACGTCAATGCGACGCCGAAACAGGTTCAACAACTGTTTGCAAACATCGCGGAGCGAATTGAGAAACTGCGAACCGATGCAGAGTTTTATCACACGCTTTTGAATAACTGCACCAACGGAATCGTCTTTCACACCTACCACCTGACACCCGAGCCGATCAATTGGCTTGATCCGCGAATCGTGATGCCAGGTTTCTCCGATCAATTTGCCCATGCCCAAGGGTTGATCGGCGCTCAGGGAGAATCATTCCAGACGCTTCACAATCGGTCGCGAATCGACCAAACCGCTGAGCAAGTCGGGCTTTCGGATCGCTTTTCGGATGCAATCCGCGACAACCTGAATCGATAGCATGCGGGGCGAGATCGGCGGCCGGCCTCAATGGGTTATCATGGTGGATCATTCAGCCCCGTTTCCCGCCTGAAGTCAACTGTTTCCCGCCCGAGGTCACCGCATGAGAATCGGTCGTTGCCTTTCAACACTTGCGTTGCTTTACGCCGCGACTCATTGTTTCGCGGACGACCCGGTATTCTCCGGTCCGCAACCCGGCGAGGCGCTGCCGCCGCTGCGCGTCATCGCCGTCGGCGGCGAACAGACCGGCGAGGAAGTCGACCCAATCCAAGCTGCCGATGGAAAGCCGACACTGCTGGTGTTCGTGCATAAATTGACAAGACCCGGCGTCGCCTTGACGCGTGGATTGACGAATTACGCCAAGGCGCAGCCTGACGCCGTCACAGGAATCATCTGGCTGGATGATGACAAAGCAAAGGCCGAAGAGTATCTGACACGGGCCAGAAACTCATTGAGTTTCAAGGCTCCACTTGGTGTTTCGGTCGATGGAGGTGAAGGTCCGGGTGCGTACGGCCTCAATCGCAACGTCGAATTGACCATTCTTGTGGCCAGCGAAAACAAGGTCACCGCCAATTACGCACTCGTGCAACCCTCGGTAACCGAAGGGCCCAAGATCGCTGCGGACCTGGCCCGGTTGCTCGATCAAGATCCGCCCACAGCCGAGGAGTTTGAGAAATTCGTTTTCGCCGGCCGAGAGATGGCCAATCGCAACATGCGACCCAAGCGTGGAGACGCTCCCCAGGCTGGCCAAGAGCTGAGATCGATGATGCGGAAGGTGATCGCTGAGAACCCGAGTGAATCGGAACTTCGCGAGGCGATCGAAGCTGTCGATGCCTGGGTGGGCGAGAACGAGTCGCGTCAAACGCAGCTGGGGCGGATGGCCGGCGCCGTGCTCGAGCGCGGCTTGGGGGGCGAAGCGGCCCAGAAAGTGATCCGACAATGGCATGAGAAGTATGGTGCCGGGGAAGAATAATCGACAGGTCTCGAGAACGTGTTGGATCCTGGCTTGGGCCGTACTCTCGCACGTCTTTCTTGCGGCTGCAGCACCGTCGGCCGAGCGAGTTGACTTCGATACGGAGATCATCCCGCTGTTGACCCGCCACGGGTGCAATGCGGGATCGTGTCATGGCGCGGCAATCGGACGGGGTGGATTCAAGTTGTCGTTGCTCGGCTCCGACGCCGCGGCCGACCATGACGCCATCGTGCGGCATCTCGGTGGCCGCCGAGTGAACCTGGCCGACGCCGATGAAAGTCTCGTCCTGCGTAAACCTGCCGAACGGATCGAGCATGAAGGCGGGCTGGTGCTCGACGAGGCATCTGCCGCATTCGCCTTGCTGCGCCGATGGATCGACGAGGGCGCGAGAAGACATCGTGATCGAAAACTGACGAACCTGGTAGTGACGCCGCCGCACAAGATGCTCGCGGCAAAGGGTGAATCGGCACTCGTTCGTGTGGTGGCAACTTTCGATTCAGACGAAACTCGCGACGTAACGGCCTGGACCGTTTTTCGTGCTGCCGATCCGGAAGCGGTCTCGATCGAAGAATCACCGCCGGATGATCAACACGGCCTGCGAATGACGGTCCATCGTCGCGGCGTTCACGTGGTCATCGCCCGTTATCTTGATCGCGTGATGCCAATACGATTGACCGTTCCGATGCGGGCCGAGCCGGCTGAGCACGGTGACGACGATCGGCCCGGAGCGGGGAACCCAATTGATGACCTTATCTACCGGCAACTCGAAGAATTGAACCTGCCCGTTTCGCCGCAGGCCGACGATTGGATGTTCATCCGCCGGGTAACACTCGATCTGACCGGCCGCCTTCCCAGTGCGGCGGAGGCTCGGCGGTACGCACAGAGCGATGCACCCGAGAAACGCTCGGCGCTGGTCCGTCGCTTGTTGGACTCCGATGCGTTCGCCGATTACTGGGCGCTGAAGTGGGCTAACCAACTGGGCATCGACTCGAAACAACTGCAGGTTGAAGGTGCCGACGCCTACCATCGCTGGATCGTTCAACGGCTGCGAAACGATGCGCCCATGAACGAAACGGCACACATGATGTTGACTTCGACGGGCGATGGTTTCCTGCACGGTGCCGTGAACTTTATCCGCAGCGGATCGAGCCCGGGTGATCTGGCGGAATCGGCGAGTCGAACGTTCATGGGTGTCCGGCTGCAGTGCGCCAATTGCCACGATCATCCGTTAGACCATTGGAAACAGGACGATTACCACGGACTTGCAGCGATCTTTGCCCGCGTGCAGCGAGCCCGCGTGGTCACCGTCCTGGAACGTGGCGATGTGACCCATCCGGTCACCGGAATGCCGGCCGTGCGACGAATTCCCGGTGACCGGTATCTCGATGATTCGGTTGATGCTCGCGTTGCGCTGGCCGATTGGTTAACGTCCAACGAAAACCCTTACTTCGCGCGGGCGACGGTCAATCGCATCTGGCAGCAACTGATGGGACGCGGGTTGGTCGATCCCGTCGACGACATTCGTACGACCAATCCTCCGACGCATCCGAGATTATTGCAGTGGCTTGCCGATGACTTTGTCGCCCACGGCTTTCGCGTGAAACGTACGGTCGAATTGATTTGCAACTCGGCAGCCTATGGGCGCTCATCGGTAACGTCGCCCGAAAATGAGCCGGACGATACATTCTACTCCCGAGCGCTGGTAAGGCCGCTCGAAGCCGAAGTATTGGCCGATGCGATTTCCGACATCACAGGAATTCCACTGCGAGCGAAAACGGGGGCACTGCCACGCACCATTACCCTGACCGACAATCGGATCGATGTCCCCAGCTTGGATGTGCTCGGGCGATGCGACCGCGAAGATTCCTGCGAGCAACGCGGTGATTCGACCGCTTCCCTTGCCCGAGCGCTACACTTGGTGAACGGAGACCTGATCAATGGGCGCGTGAGCGCCCCGGATGGCCGGCTGCATCAATTGCTCGGCTCGGAAAAGGACAATCACGAGGTACTCGATGAGATCTTTTTGTGGACGCTGGGGATGCCCGCCGCATCAGAATCGAATCATTGGCGCCGGCAACTCGCGCAGCTCGAATCGGATCCAACGGAGAGAACAGAATTCTTCGAGGATTTGCTCTGGGGATTGATGACGAGCCGATCGTTCGCGACGAACCGGTAACGATCAATGGTGATCGGTCAACGATTCAGGACTTTCGCCTCAGCACCACGAGCCAATCGTCATCGTTTTTCGGCGGGGCGGCGATGGTCACTGTCGCGCCTCCGGTGATCTCGGTTCCATCGGTCATTTCCCCGGAGCGTGGATTCAGCCAAGATTGATTGAACGTGCCGTCGGCATCGCTTAAGTCCAACTCGGTTTCGCCACCGTTGGGCAAGTACACCAGATACAGTTCCCCCGGATTGGCCAGGCAATACTTGCTGTTGTCGTGACTCGGGTTGCCGATCAAATTGTCGGCCGGTTTCGTTTCTTCGATCGGGATTTTTTGATCGCGAAAGAACTCGAGGGCGATCCGACAGTAATCCCAGCTTTGGTCGCGCGACCTCCAGTCTTCGCAAACAAGATCGTTCTCGTCGAACTGGTATCCAAAATAGTATTCGTTGCCGGCGCCGCCTCCCATCAGCGTTCCCCACAACGTTTGCCGGCGCACGGCGTGCTGGTCGTAGATCATTTTGCCGGTACGGTCGCGTCCGTCGAATCCGCGGTATCCGAGATCGGGACATTGGCCATGCGCCGCGCTCCCCGATTCGTCGAATGCGACCACCCACGGCTTGCCTGCCGCGGCCGACTCGCGGACCCATTTGACCGTTTGCAAGTGCGTGTCCTTGAGCGCACTGTTTTGCAATGAAACTCCGGTCAACTTTGATTTGGATCCGAGCAGCGGCCGATAGACTTTGTCCTGCTGGTCAGGAAAAGTGTGAATAACGATGGGATGATCGTAGGCATCAACAGCGTCGATGTAATTGATCATCGCTTTTTGTTGTTCAGTGGTTTGCGTATTTTCTTCGCCAAGATTCCAGTTCAGTGCCAGGTTATGTGCAAACCGGGCGATGAGTTCGCGACAGTAGAGTTTTCGCTGCGTGCCAAGATTCCCTCCGTCGAGCGAAGTCGGAACGAAGCCTCCGTTCTTGCCGCGGATGTGATCATCGTTCTCCGTTTCCTGCATTTTGAAATGCAGGTACATACCGCGCATCGTGGCATGATCAAACACGATCCCCCATTGATCGAGTTTGCTGCAGTCGTAGTGGAGTTTGTCGTCGCGATCAATGAACGGCCAAACATTGTCGCCGTCGCCCCCGGCGTTGTAGGTCAAGAACGAAAACGCGTTGCAGCCTTTTCCGGACAGATAGTTGACGGCTCCGATCAAACCTTTACCCTTGCCGTCGCCCCACGTCGGATCCCCATCACTCCAATCTCGCACGTGCGGTGTCCATGTTTTCAGCGGCGACTTGTCAGGTTTGTTCGCGACGGTGCCGTCGAAGTCAGCGAATGCCAACAGCGTTTCGGGCGCATCGGCGCCGGCTTTCAAAAAGAAGTGCTTGCTTCCGGCATGTTGCAGGTATCGCTTTCCGACGTACTGCAATCGGCCATGACCTCGGAGATCGCGGCCATTCTTGTCACTTTTGGCGACGTCAAATTTCCCGCGTCGACCACTAAACTTTGGCAATTCTCTTGAGCTGGCGTTGTCGTCGAGCGCAGCATGCTTGCCGGTTGAAAAACGGATGGTGTAGTTCCATTGGCCCGGCCGGTCGGGTGCAAAGTGGGCGCGCCACTTGGTTCCGGAGTCGGCCGAGGACTCAGCCGCTTCGCCGTCGGTCGCAAAGTAGCCGGGTATTACGTACCGCGTACCATCCTCGTGCTTGAATTCAACCGCCATTCGATGATCGGTAAATGGATTGGGCGCGTTGTCCTGTTCGTGCGCGAAGGGACCGTCGATCGTAAGAGTAATTTTATGCCACGTCATCATGTCGCCTGAAACGTCGACCGATCCATCGCCATCTTCGCGTCGCGGAAGGATCAACGGCAAGTCACTGACCCCCTTGGTGGGACTCATCGCAGGTGCGTCCGTTTGTCCCAGGGCAATCGTGGGCGGCACCGGCAATGCCTTAAGGCGGCCGTCGACGCGGACGATAGTTGGCGGCCCCGGACCCTCGGGCCTGTCGAATTCGCGTTCGTTCGTGATCAGCCACTTGTCGAATTCAAAACCGTCCTCGCGCATCGAAAACGCAATCGTGTGCCGACCAGCGTCCTCAATGTCGAGGAAGATTTTGTAAGGCTCGCCGCAATGTTGCTTTTCGGTTCGCTGCTTGCTTTCCCATCGCCAGCTGTGTTTACCCTCGCACCACTGCAATCGCTGGCCCGATTCAGGCCACTCGCCGTCAAGACCGACGTGCAGCCCGTTGTCCTCGGTGCCGGTTGAAAAAGCCCTTACCCAAACGTAGTAACGACCGGGCGTTGAAATCTCGACGTCGTAATGCAGGATGGCCATCTCGCCGGCAACCGGTGCAAAGTTCTCTCCCCGGATCAGCTTGTCGTCATGCGTCCGCCGCGTATCGGGAAGGATTTCGACGTAGGCTCCTCCCGAGGTGCCCGCAATGTGGGGTGGGTCGCCATCGGGTTGAACACTTGGCGTGTTATCGATACTGACCGGATAGAACTTACGCGTCCCGGTATGTGTATGACGGTGGAAATACTCGGCTTCGACCGCGAGCATTCCATCCCGCTCCGCGAAAACCATTTCTTTGTCCAATGGCACTTCGGCGTTGACACTTGAAGAGTTGGCCAAGACCGTGGCGGCAGCCGCCAACAAGGTCCGTAGCAGGAATTGATTCATGGAAGCGGGTTCAACGGGCAAAGAGGTCGCGATCCGGACAGGAAGGCCCACAATGTACTTCGTCGAATCAACTTTCGCACGCGTCCATGGAGAGAATGGCCGCTGGCCGGCGGTGACAACGCCGCCTCACTTGATAGGTCCGGCCTCGATTGCCGAGAATTCAGCGTACACCGGCAAGTGGCTGCTGACCGTTTCGGCTTCGGCCTGGTTCAGCTCGAAATACCGCGGATAGTCCATCACCCCTCCGCGGCCCAGATATTCGCTGGTCGGTCCGCCATCGATCAGCACGTTGCTGGTCTGATACTTGCCAAAGATATCAGTGGGACGACTGCGAACCGAAGCGGTCATTTTGTCGCCACCAAGTGTCGGCAGCAGGTAAGCGTCATCCGCCTGGAACAAACCGACCATCAGAATATCGTCTTCGCCGCGTCCATCGTTTTGAATCGCCGCCCACATCTGCGGAAGCATCGCAACTTCGTTCGGCGCACGTGCCAGGTCGATGCGAACGTTGACCATCGAGAAGGTCCAAGCCTCCGTCGCCGGTGGTTCGGCGGCGCGGAACCAGGCGACCAACGGATCAAAGGTGATGTGGTTTTCGGGATCTTCAACCGAATAGGTCTGGTGGCGATCAACGGCGACGCGGGTCGTATCAAAGACAAACGCCATCTGCTCGGGCCGACCTGCGGGCCCAGTCGATTCGCCGATGACAAAGTCGAATCGGGTGTCGCCCTCGTTGACGGCATCGACCAACCTTGGGACGAGGTCCCGCTCGATCGACGCGATCTGCTGGAGTGCGACGATGTCAAAGTTTCGGACGACGCGCGCAAAGTTTTTCCGAGCCAGGTTGTTGGACAGCTTCGTTGGACCGAAGCCGTCGAGTGACCACGAGGCAATTTTCAAGTTCGCGTACGATCTCCGACTCACCGGGGCAACTTCGGGAGTGATCCGCTTGGCGGATGTCCGGGCAAACGAGAACGGGTTTTCGTAAGCGTGCGGTGTGTTCGTTGTCACGCCTGCGAGCGAGCCACCCGCGCCGTCGATCGAGGGTGCATCGCGATAAGAGACGTAGGTCTGATCCTGGGAAATCGAATTCCGCGGGTAAACCGAGACCTCGTCGAGGCCGTTAATTTCGTAGTTTTTAAGGAAATACCATCCACCACCCACCAACAACAGCACAATGACTGCGATTTGTATGGGATGACCGCCTTCCGATTCAGACATGATTCCGTGCCAGGGCGATTGGGACTTACGAGATGGCTTGTGCAACAAAAACGTCTATACAAGAGGTAAGCATCGATCGCTGGGCTCATGGTTCGTGAATCAAGTCCGCGGTTTGCTTTCTGCGGCGCGAGAGAGGGTGGTTGCGACCGTCGTTTCAAATGTGACTGGATTGACTGTCAAAGTCGCCCTGTTTGGTTTGTTCCGCTGCATCGGTCGATACAACTCGCGCAAATTGCCCAGCCGGGGTTCCTGACGCGTCGGCCAAACCTCGGTATCTTGATTACTTTGGCCAACGTCGGTCTTCCGTTTACGCCGCACAATCGGGCTGTCTCGTGAGCGCTCCTGTCAATGTCGAAGTTCCCACGGTCGGTGAGTCAATCAGCGAAGTGCAGATTGGCCAATGGCTCAAAGCCGAAGGCGACTGGGTTGCCTCGGGTGAGGATCTGGTCGAAATCGAGACCGAAAAGGCGTCCGTGCAAATTCCCGCGCCCGCTTCGGGGATTCTCGAAGGCATTCTTAAACCCAACGAGGAATTCGCCAGCGTTGGCGATGTAATCGCGACCATTCGTCCGGCCGAGAAACCGGCCGGCGGCAAATCGGACAAACCTGTTCGCGATGGTGCAGCCGGCGAATCGAAACAAAACACGGACGGCTCGAGTGCCGAGTTTGTCATGCCGGCCGCACAGCGGTTGCTCGAAGAACATGGATTGTCCGCAGCCCAGGTGCCGGCGACCGGACCGGGAGGCAGGCTGTTGAAGGAAGACGTGCTGGCCTTCGTGCGTGATCGACCCTCTGCACCGTCCACGACTTCTCCGACCCCGCAGACGTCCCCAACCTCCAAGACGTCCACTTCCAAGCCGTCGACCTTGGCCCCGACACCACGGCGTTCTCCCCCGACAAGTCTGATGACCGACGCGCCGGCCCACCGCGCCGAGGAAGTCAAACCGATGAGCATGTTACGGCGCACCATCGCCGCTCGGCTTGTCCAAGCACAACAAACTGCGGCCCTGCTGACAACGTTCAACGAAGTCGACATGGGACCGGTGATGGAGATTCGGAAAAAGTACAAGGACCGGTTTGCCGAACGTCACGGCGTCAAACTCGGATTCATGTCGTTCTTTGCCAAAGCCGCGGTCGAAGCCCTGCGCCGATTTCCCGCTGTCAACGCGGAAATTCGAGACGACGACATTGTCTATCGTCATTACCAGGACATCGGGATCGCCATCGGCGGCGGAAAGGGCCTGGTCGTACCCGTATTACGAAACGTCGAAAACATGTCCTTTGCCGACGTCGAGAGCGCAATTGGCGAGTTCGCGAAACAGGCCGCCGAAAACCGATTGCAACCGGCGGACCTGATAGGCGGCACATTCACCATCAGCAACGGTGGGATTTACGGTTCGATGCTCAGCACGCCAATCGTCAATCCGCCGCAGAGCGGCATCCTCGGACTGCACGCTATCCAGGATCGCCCCATGGCGGTGGAATCGAAAGTCGAGATTCGCCCGATCATGTACGTCGCATTGACGTACGACCACCGGATCGTCGACGGACGCGAAGCAGTCGGTTTCCTGAAAACGATCAAGGATGTCATCGAAGATCCGGCGCGGTTGTTCCTCGAACTCTAGCGTCTCTCGACGCGTGATCCGTCCGCTGCCACAGTTGCGTCTCCGAGCTCATTCCATGCGTGTATCGTGCCTGTGTCTGGTTGCCCTCGGAATAACCAACTGTGCATCTGCGCAAACGCCGCTGGATCATGATACCAGTCGCGGTGACGCGTTGGTCGCCGAGTACTTTCACGGTCAAACCGAAAAGATTACCGCAGCGACATTCTCCGAGATCAAGAGTCTCGAAGATTGGACCCGACGGCGAGAAGAGTACCGGCGGCAATTGTTGGAAATGCTCGGCCTTGATCCATTCCCCGAACACACACCGCTGAATTCGGTCGTTACGGGAACAACCGAGCACGACGATTTTGTGGTGGAACGATTGCACTTTCAATCGATGCCCCAGCTTTACGTCACGGCGAACCTGTATCGCCCCAAGCAACAAACCGAGCCGCTGCCGGCCATTCTCTATGTCTGTGGTCACGGCGGAGTCAAGAAAGATGGTGTCAGTTTCGGGAACAAGGTGCACTATCAACACCACGGGGCCTGGTTCGCGCGAAGCGGATACGTCTGCCTTACGATCGATACGATCCAGTTGGGTGAAATTGAAGGCATCCACCACGGAACCTACCGCGAAAAGATGTGGTGGTGGAACAATCGCGGTTACACGCCCGCGGGTGTGGAAGCGTGGAATTGCGTCCGCGCACTCGATTACTTGCAATCACGCGACGAGGTCGACGGTGATCGGATCGGGGTGACCGGCCGAAGCGGGGGCGGGGCCTATTCGTGGTGGATTGCCGCGATTGACTCGCGGATCAAAGCCGCCGTTCCGGTCGCCGGAATCACGAGCCTGAAGAACCATGTCGTTGACGGTTGCGTCGAAGGTCACTGTGACTGCATGTATATGGTCAACACTTACCAGTGGGATTATCCGATGGTCGCGGCCTTGGTCGCCCCCCGCCCGCTGTTGATCTCCAATACCGACAAGGACGGTATCTTTCCACTCGACGGTGTCGTCGATGTGCACGCGAAGGTTCGCAAGATTTATGAATTGTACGATGCCGGCGACAAACTGGGTCTGAACATTACCGAGGGCCCGCACGAGGACACCCAGGAGCTGCGCATGCATGCCTTTCGCTGGCTCAATCGATTCTTGCGCCAGGACGAAGCTTTGATCACAACGCAAGCGGTGAAGTTCTTCGAGCCGAAACAACTGAAGGTCTTCGAAGAGTTGCCCACGGACCAACGGGTCACCGACATACACGAAACGTTCGTACCTTCTGCGCCGCATGAGTTCCCATTGGATACCGAAGCCGACCTGGAAGCGGCGATTCAGCGCTGGATGACTCAATTGCGCGAGCATTGTTTTCGTGGTTGGCCCGACGAGGCGGAAGACCTGGCCATTGAGGTCGTCGAAGAAATCGATGGCGAGGTGAAGATTCGAGCTGTTGAATTTTCGAGCCAGAATCCATATCGGTTGCGCCTGTACTTGATTCAGCGGTCAACCCAGGTCGGCAAGCCGGTCTCGGTTTCCGTCATGAACCAGGACGATTGGGAGTCCTGGGCCCCGGCAATGGCTACTGTGCTGCCGGACCATTTCCCGGGAATCTCTCCCGATCCTGCTAAATGGGACGAACTGATGCGGCAGTCTCATTCGAACAATACGATCTTTGTCGCGCCGCGCGGCGTTGGGCCAACCCAGTGGTCGACAGACGAACGCAAGCGGACGCACATTCGCCGCCGTTTCATGCAACTCGGTCAAACCGCCGCTTCGATGCAGATCTATGACGTTCGCCGGGCACTGCAGGCGATCGAGAAGATGGAAGACCTGCCGAGCAGGCGCATTGAGTTACACGCGCGTGGCGAGGCGGCTGTGTGGGCCTTGTACGCTTCATTGTTCGAGGATCGGATCGACAAGCTGACACTCATCGAACTTCCGAACCGCAACCGAGACGCGCCCGATATCCTGAACGTCAGCCGGTTTGTCGAGTTGCCACAAATCGTGCGGATGGCGGCTCAGCGCGTCGACGAGTTGGTCGTCAACCCGAATGAATAATTCGGTTGGGACAACCGAGCCACACTGATTCTTCGGCGATCTACGTGACCCAGCGGACTTTGTCGTCGATTGATTGCCGGGTACTCTCTGGCCAATCGCACTTTGGGTAACCGATATAAAACAAACCCAAGGCACGGTCCCTCGGTTCCAGCCCGATGAACTCTCGCATTTGGTCGCTGACGGCGGCAACGTTCGTGGACCAGAATGCGCCGAGACCGTGCGCTGCGGCGGTCAAATGCATGTTCTGCACCGCACATGCGACCGCCTGCAATTCATCAAGCTCAGGAATCTTCTCGATCTGTTGGCGTTTCATCCCAATGGCAATCACGACCGGGGCGAGCATTGCATTCCTGCTCATTCCCTCGTACTTGTTCGGCTTGAACTCTTCGGGCGTCGTGATCTGCTTGTAGGTTTCGGCAAGCAACTCCGCCAACCGTTGCCGCGCGTCGCCGGTATAAACAGTGAATCGCCATGGCTGGGTCATTCCGTGCGTCGGCGCCCAATTCGCGTTTTCCAGCATTTCGTCAACAATCGCCTTCTCAACCGGCCGATCCGAAAACTGTTTCGGCTTGATCGTGCGGCGATGACGAATGATGTGGCTGATCTGTTCCGCGTTCACGTTGTGCCTTCGAATGTCTCTTTGGTCACGAATACTGAATCAAGAAGTTAGCAGTCGGGACGGGTTGTCAATCAACCACATTTGAATATCCCTTTCGGTCGCCCCTACTTTGCTCTTCAAAACCTCGATCATTTGTGGGAAGGTCGAGGCGCATCCAGCAAAATGCGTGCGGCACGCTGACCAGGCAGCGCCATCTTCGTCGACCTCGACTACCTGGTCCGCCAAGCGGTGGCGCCCCGGTCCAAGTCGTGCCGCGCTGATCGCGTCGGTCACGATCACCACGTTCTCCTCGGGCACACGACGCAAGTAATTACCCAAAGCGAAGGGCGGCACATGATGCCCGTCGGCGATGAACGAAACCATCATCCGTTCGCTGAGACTGAGAACCCGTTGAATGATGTTGTCATGACGGTGCAATTGTCCCGGACACCCGTTTCCAAGATGCGTGAAGAGGCGAAGGCCGTGATCAAGGCCGCACCTGAGTTGATCAAGTGACGCATCGCTGTGCCCGGCCGCCACGACAATCCCGGCATCACTTAGCCACTGCGTCACGCGCGATTCGGTATCCATTTCGGGCGCCAAGGTGACCAAGCGAACGTGGCCGCGACCGGCATCAATCAGCGGCCGAGCAGCCTCGGTCGTTGCCGCGACGACCTCTTTGGCAGGATGCGCCCCGACGAATCCGTCGATCGGGCTGATGAACGGACCTTCGACATGGATGCCGGCAATCACGTCAGCGACTTCAGGAATGTCGTCGATCAATTCTGCGATTCGTCCAATCCTCGCAATCATCGCAGCGGGCGACGCGGTGATAATCGTTGCCAACACCTTTGCGTTGCCGTCTTGTCGTAAGAATCCACAGACGGCGACCGCCTCTTCATCGCTGATCGAAGCCGAGTTGAAGTCGACGCCGGCATAGCCATTGACCTGGAGATCGATGTAGCCGTCCATCACGCCGATTCCAGATTGCTCAAGGTTTCAGGCGCCAATTTGCTCGCGGCGGCCTTGTCGATCACTAAAGTGGCCGAATCGTGTTTTCGCAAAATGCTCGCCGGTACCTCGGGCGTGATCTCACCTTCAAGCGTATCTCGTACCGCCGCCGCTTTTCGCTCATCGGGAACACTGCAATAGATTCTCAGGGCCTTCATGATTTGTTGTACCGACATGCTGATTGCATGCGTGGGAACATCTTCGAGCGAAGCGAACCAACCCTCGCCTACTTGCTGCATACGGCATGCTTCGTCGAGCTGGACAAGCAGATAAGGTTCTTCCGTGTCAAAGTCGGCCGGAGGGTCATTGAAGGCAAGATGTCCATTCTCGCCGATTCCGACCAGGGCCACGTCGATGCGAGCGCTGCGGATCAGTCCGCCGATTCGCGAAATCGTCTCGATCGGGTCCTGATCGCCCCGTAGAAATTGAAAATCGGCCAAAGGCACGTGATCGACAAACCGCTGCTGCAGGTATCGACAGAAAGAAGCTTCGTGATCGCTTGAGAGCCCGACGTACTCGTCAAGATGAAACCCGTGGACCGCGGACCAGTCGATCCCCGGCTGACGGACGAGATTCTCGAGCACCTCGAACTGTGAAGCGCCGGTGGCGACAACCATGTTGGCTTGTCCGTGGTCGGCAATCGCCTGGCGGAGATCCGCTGCGGCGTGCTCGGCGACCCAACGGCCCATTTCGGTCGTGTCGGCGGTTAAGATTGTACGCATGGCGATCTGAATTCAACGGCGAGGAATTCGGCTTTGGTAACGATGCGGGACTCATTGTCAACTTTCCTGGCAAGGTTGGCGAGTACCGGAAGATCTTCGAAGCTGACAATCACCCTCAAGCCGCAAAACCTGATTTTGAGGTGCAACGTGCGGTACCACTTGATTCTTCTTGCGTGGACCATCTTCCCCGCTAGCGCATTGGCTGAAGCACCCCGCGTGCTCGATCCGCAAACGTTACCCGCGGATGAGCGTTTGGGCGAACTGAAGACGCTGAATGATCATTTCCCGTTCATCGTGCCCAATAACGCGGGCGCCTGGTACGCGCGAGCCGAACAATTGCGTCGCCGCGTTCTCGTCGCGAGTGGTCTGTGGCCGATGCCCGAGAAAACTCCGCTCAACGCAGTGATTTACGGCAAGTCCGAACATGACGGATTCACTGTTGAAAAAGTCTACTTCGAGAGTCTGCCGGGTCATTTCGTTACGGGTCTGCTGTTTCGCCCCTCTCAACCTGCATCCACTCCTTCGCCCGGAGTGCTGTCGCCGCACGGACACGGAGGGCGAATGCAGCGACACAGCGAGGCAGAGATCAAAAGGCAGATTGCCCAGGGAGCGGAGCACTTTGTCAACTCGGGTCAAACGCCCAAGTTGGCTCGTTGTGTGCAGCTCGCCCGAATGGGTTGCGTTACATTCATCTTTGACATGCTTGGATACGCGGACTCCGTCCAGATTCCACATGCCGTTTCACATCGACATCAAGATCCTCGACCGGAAGAGTTGGAGCCGAACAAAGACGGATGGATCTTTTACAGCCCCGACGCTGATCTGCGATTGCAATCGATCATGGGACTGCAGACCTGGAACGCGATACGGTCGCTCGACTTCCTTGCCTCGCTGAGGGACGTCGACCCGAAGCGACTTGCGGTGACCGGCGGCAGCGGCGGCGGTACGCAGACCATCTTGCTCGGTGCGATCGATGATCGCGTCAAAGTTTCCTTTCCCAATGGGATGGTTTCGACATCGATGCAGGGCGGATGTTATTGCGAAAACTGTAACCTGCTAAGGATCGGGACCGGTAACGTCGAACTCGCCGCTTTATTCGCGCCCAAGCCACAGGCAATGACTGCGGCCGACGATTGGACTCGCGACATGATGAGCGACGGCTATCCGGAACTCAAATGGATCTACGCCATGATCGGCGATGAATCGGACGTCTATTGTCGGCCCATGCTGCACTTCAAACACAATTACAACTACGTCACGCGGGCGACGATGTATCAGTGGATGAACCGGCACCTTGAACTCGGTCTCGACGATCCCGTGATCGAAAAGGATTTTGAACCGTTGGACGAAGATCAGACGACGGTCTGGACCGAAGAACATCCCGCACCCACCGATGTGGGCATTGAGCACGAACGAAAGGTATGTCGATGGCTTGACGAACAAGCGGCGGCGCAACTTGGAAAGCTTGTTCCCGCGGATGCGGAATCCTGGAAAGAATTTCGTCAAACATTCGGCCCTGCGTGGCAAGTGATTTTCGACCAGGGGTTGCCGGAGGAGATCGCTTACGAATCCAAGGGGGAAGTCACAAACGACCAGATTGTCATCGCCAGGGGTCTGGTCCGCGACGAAGCGCGCGGCGCTGAATTGCCACTGTTGACTTTGCGCGGCGCCGGCCGGGAACCGGGCAGCGTCGTGATCTGGTCGACCGCGGCCGGAAAGGAATCGGCTTTTGATCAGCAGGGCCGGCCGGGGAGATTGCTTGCCAAGATGCTTGATCAGGGTGCAACCGTCATGCTTCCCGATCTTCTGCAGCAAGGCGAATTCAATCAAGGCGGTGGCGCCGTCCGTGAGCAGCGATTGATCGATGACCCGCGCTCCTACTCGGCATTCACCTTCGGATACAACCGAACGCTCGTCGCCGAGCGCAGTGCCGATTTGTTGTCAATCATCGCGCACGCGATTGACCAGGATGCCGAAAGCATCGCGTTGCTGGCGACCGACGGTGCCGCGCCGTGGGCGGCTCCCGCGGCAGCCTTGGCGGGCAAGGCTCTCGATCGTGTCGTCGTCTCGACCGACGGTTTTCGATTCGCAGAAATCCGCAGTTACAAGGATGCGAATTTCGTACCCGGTTCAGTCAAGTACGGTGATCTGCCGGTACTGTTAGCGCTTCGCGCGCCGCAGCAAATGACGCTTGTCGGCGAAAGCGAGCTGCCGGCCATTGTGAGTCAGGTTTATTCGGCCGCCGACGCGCATGACGCCGTGCGGCACGCGGCGACCGTTGACGATCGGACCATCAATTGGCTGGTGAAGTAGAATTCAAGGTCGCCGCCCCCCACGCACGCCCGCGCCGTGGCAATTGGTGCTTTGGCGTGATATTTTGCAACCTTCACCACGGGATCGGGAGGTACGTATACAGATGATTCAAGTCGCGCCGTATTGCGTCGAAGACATCGTTGGAGCGTTGATCTACTGATGCCTGCGACATACGACAGGAAATGTGATTCTTGTGGCAAGGATTTCGAGAGCGTCGAACCTGAATCCGATATTCAGGTGTGCGAAGATTGCAGTCGGTTGTCGCCGACAATAGAGCGCAAGTCCTCCGTTGGTACGGATCAATTCGATGATGTCACGGTCGATTCTGCGGCAGGCACAATCCGGCAGGACCCCGAATCTGGCCCTGCCAAACCACCGATGAAGGCGATCGGCCGATTCGAGCTTCGGTCAACGTTAGGTTACGGCGCGTTCGGTCGGGTCTATCGAGCATACGATCCAGTGCTGGATCGAGAGGTTGCGCTAAAGGTTCCGCGGTTTCCGCCTGACGAGGTCAATCTGGTGGAGCGGTTTTTGCGCGAAGCCAAGGCAGCGGCCCGACTCCGGCATCCGAACATCGTAGCGACGTTCGAGTGTGGAAAAGCTGGAGACGATTATTACATCGCGACTGAGTTAGTGGATGGGATGCCACTCTCCCAGCACATCAAGAAAGGCGACTTTGATCAGTATCAGGCTGCGACTTGGGTGCGAGAGCTGGCCGATGCACTCGCCTATGCCCATTCCGAGAGCATCGTTCATCGCGACATCAAGCCGAACAACATCATGGTCACCCGAGCCGGCCGGCCGGAGCTCATGGACTTTGGTCTGGCAAAAGTACAGAGCGACGACGACGACATGACGATTGACGGTAGCATCGTGGGTACGCCGGCATACATGGCGCCTGAACAAGCCCGGGGCGATCTAAAGGCAACCGGTCCGCATAGTGATCAATACAGCCTGGGAGCTGTCTTTTACCAGCTGCTCACGAATCAGACACCATTCACCGGCAGCATGCATCACATCATCATGCGTGTCGCTGGCGACGATGAACCCGAACCATTAAGCAAGTTCGTACCAGATATCCCAGCCGACCTGGAGGCGATTTGTGAAAAGACGCTCAGCAAAGCTCCCGCGGATCGATACGCTAGCGCCGCCGAATTAGCAACGGATCTTGAGCGGTGGTTAAGCGGGGAACCGATCCTCGCACGCCGAATTCACTACGCGGAACGCATGTGGCGCTGGTGCCGTCGCAATCGGACTGTGGCCAGTTTGCTGTTTCTCGTGGCGTCGATGCTATTTGTTGGCGCGGCCGGTTCCTCCATCGCGGCGATTAGCTTTCGCTCGCTGGCAAAAAAAGAGAGCGAATCAGCTCACGTTGCCAAAGAAAAAGAGATCGAAGCCGAGCAGTTAGCTGAGGAGGTCGAACTGCGACTGGCCGACATGTTTACTTTCACGGGGTTGTCGTCGGCGCGTGAAGGCGACCCAGCGCAGGCGGTACTTTGGTTTGCCAACGCGGTAGAGCGTAGCCGCAGTGATCCGATCCGGCGACGGACCAACCAGATGCGTTTTCACGCTTGGATGCGTCAGACGCCAATCGCTACTCGGGTCATCGAGCATCCGGGCGAATGGATCAAACATTTGGAATTTGATCCGAGCGGGCGATACTTGATAGCACTCGCCTTGGACTTTGATTCCTATCTGTGGAATCTTGACGAAAACAATCGCGTCACTGCGGACGCACTGAACGATCACGCGAATGCGGCCGCCTGGAGTCCGGATGGCAAATGGCTGGTCCAAGGCTTCGATCACGGTATCGAGATCAATCGAGTCGGTGACTGGGAATCGGTCGCAGGCGCAGAACTGCCGGGGCTCGTTGAGTGCCTGGCATTTAGTCCTGACGTACGGTGGCTAGCGGTAGGCGTTCACGACGACGAGACGAACGTTGTGCGATTGTGGGACTGCGTGAGGCATGAAATGACCGAATCGGTATTGAAGCAGCCCGCGAAGACAAAAAGGCTTGCGTTCTCGTCCGATGGGCAAATGCTTGCGGCTTCCTGTTCCGATGGCTCGACGCGCGTCTACAGTCTGCCGCTTGGCGACGACCCTCAACCCAAGTTTCCAGCCATTCCCAATATTGGACCGATCTATGCCGACGCACCATTATCACCGGTTTTTGTGGATGATGACTCGGCAGTCATGACGCTGGCACGGAATCGGTCGGAAGCGACGCAGTGGTACGGTACCGACGATGGTGAACAAATCGCTGAATTCTTGATTCGCGAATTCGCGACGTTCACTGAGAACAAGGCTTTTGTCAATTTGTATTCGGTCAGTCCCGATTACAAGCACATGATCGTGGGAACGAATCGAGGTGCCGCGGCGTGGGACATCAGCACGCGGCAACGTGTCGGCAAGTTAATGCCGCACACAAACATCATGACTTCGCTCGCATTCCACCGAGATGGTGACGTCCTTGTGTCGGGCAGCTTGGATCGTACCGCACGGCTATGGCAGCTTCCGTCCGGTCAGCCCCATTCGCCGATAATCAAACACGAAGACGAAATTCGCGTGGTGGCGTTTTCCCCCAACGTTGACACCTTCGCCACGTGCCAGAACAACGGCGTCGTAAAGCTTTGGCGCTACAAGAATCTCACAGAGCTAGTCATGCAGCGACCGTTTAGTTGGCAGGATGCGTTTCTGCAAGCCAGCAACGATGGACGCTACGTATCGCCAGCAACATGGAACTCCAAGCGAACATCACGAACAGTACACATCTTCGATACAACAACGGGTCAGGACATCGCCAGCCACATCGAGGCGTCCGGCATCTTGAATGCGACCGCCTTGTCCTTCGATGGCAGCAAAGTCATGGGGTTGTCGTCAAAGGAAACCGCATCCGAGTTAGCGAACACCTCGGAACGAACCAGCACCATGCGCGGACAGCCGGGATTGATCGAGTTGTGGGACCGGGCATCGGGAACTCGATTGTTCGATCCGATCCAAACGCCATCCGAGCCGATTGCCGGTGCGATGCATCCGACTCGTCCACTCGCCGCCGCGTTGTGCGCCGGCGGGCAGTTGTTGATCATCAACACCGGCAGTGGCGAAATCGAGCGGACGATGATGCACGAAGGCATCTATCGCCCCGGATTCTTGATACGCGGCTACCTCAGATTTACAAAAGACGGCGAGAGTCTTGTCACGTGGGGTCTCGGAAACAGCGTGAAAGTTTGGGACGTCGGCCAGTGGAAAGAACGCTATTCGCTGGAGACAAAGTCTTGGGCCAGCGACGTCGTTTTTTCTCGCGACAGCGACGTGATGGTGGTGTGCGGTGCGGACAATCAGGTGCGCATCGTGAACCTCTCGGACGGAAAGAACGTTGTTGATCCGTTACCACACCCCGATTGGGTCTTTACGGCGCAGCTGAACTCCGATGAATCGTTGCTCCTCACCGCCGGTCGCGACAAGACTGCTCGCGTGTGGGATTGGCGCAACAGCAGGATTGCCTCGCCTGATTTAGAACACGCCGACGAAGTCTTTGATGTCGCTTTCGTCAAAAACAGTGATTGGATCATGACAACCTGTCGCGACGGTAAGATTCGAACATGGGACCGCCACTCAGGTAAGCCATTGGCTCCATCGCTAAGCGTTGATCGGAAAGCCTACAGCCTGGTGGTAACTCCAGCGGCGAATTCGGCGGTCATCAGCGGTCAGTGGAGTATGTATGTGTTGAATCTCAAGTCGTTTCTCGAAACTAAACCTCTGGATGACGAGACGCAGTTGCGTTTGGGCGAGTTGATCGCCGGACGCCGCGTGCTTCCCGAAGGCGGGGTGGCAAAACTGAAATCATCGGAATGGCAGCAGCGTTGGAAAGCTCTGCGATTCAGTCGCGAGTTCGATGAATTGTTCGAGGTCGAAACCCGGCAATCGCATTAGACGGCTGCCACCCAGGAAAAATGTCGCAGCAATCGACTACGCTGGCTCATTCAGTTGGACCGCTCGCTTTTTAATCGCGTGCGAAGTTCGAGCCACAATCGCGATCAGGCCGCCGCGTGCATTTAATGTGCTGGCCGGGCTCGCCATGCGGCGAATGACCCTACTGAGCGGGTGGTTACGGATCGCACGTCATAGGTATCCGGAAAATCACAGGCACGATTCCACGAAAGCGGCTACACTGCTTCCTATCGAGCCCCTATTCTGTGACCGAAGTTTTCCAGTTGCGCTCGGTGTTCTTCCTGCCTCGATCCCCCGACCCCGCGTGCTCGCTTTTCGTTGGATTCGATTCGTTGTTCTTATGACGGTGGGCGGGATCCCCTGCTGGGCCGGCGCTGAGGGCGTTGATTTCAATCGACAGATTCGCCCCATCCTTTCGGAGCATTGCTTCGAATGTCACGGCCCCGATGCGGCCACGCTCGAAGCCGACTTGCGGTTGGATCTCGCCGATTCGTCGATGAGCGTGATTACCCCCGGCGATCCCGACGCCAGCGAGCTTGTTCGACGGATCAAGTCGAAAGACGCTGACGAACAGATGCCGCCGCCCCATTCTCGCAAGCAACTGAGTGAGGAACATCGTGCGACGCTGATCCAATGGGTCCGCTCGGGCGCCGACTTTGACGAGCACTGGGCATTCGTTCCACCCCGTAAGGGCGCCCCACCGTCCCTGGACGATGACGATTGGTCCGCCAATCCGATCGATCAGTTCGTTCTCGATCGACTTCGCCGGGAAGGGCTTGCTCCATCACCGCGCGCCAATCCCGAATCGCTGATTCGCCGCATCACGCTCGATTTGACCGGGCTGCCGCCAACACCCCGTGAGGTGGAAGAATTCCTTACCGACGACCCCGACATGGCGATCGAATCGCTGGTTGATCGATTGATGAACTCGCCTCGTTACGGCGAACACATGGCTTTGCCCTGGATCGAGGCGTCGCGTTACGCCGACACCGACGGCTACCAGAATGATCGGTACCGCTACCAACACGTTTGGCGGGATTGGGTGATCGAGGCACTCAACAACAACATGCCCTATGACCAGTTTGTCATCGAGCAGATTGCAGGTGACATGTTCCCCGGCGCGACATTGAGACAACAGATCGCAACCGGTTTCGGCAGAAATCATCGGATCAACTCCGAAGACGGATCCATTCCGGAAGAATGGCGCACCGAAAACGTCGTTGATCGTGTCGACACCTTCGGGACGGTCTTTCTCGGTCTGACCATTGGCTGTGCCCGATGTCATGATCACAAGTACGATCCGATTTCACAGACCGAGTACTACCAACTCTTCGCTTACTTCAACAATATCGCCGAATGGGGTGTCGGCCCAAACAATGGCAACAGCCCACCGTTTATCGAAGTGCCCAAGAGTTGGCCCGACCTCGGACCACGCGAGGATCGTCTGATTATCCCCGAGCCAGTCAAACTGCGTCGCGCACGCGACACCGAGGGCAACGGCTTGAAACGACCACAGGCCGGATCGCCTTCGACCGTCATGGTGATGCATGAACTCGACCAGCCCCGCGAGACATTCGTTCTGCTGCGGGGACAATACAATTCGCCCGACAAAACCCGTCCGGTCACGCCTGCGGTACCGGCATCACTCGCGAGTGGCACGTCCCCCGGCCAGGTGCCACGCAATCGTCTCGAGCTGGCGCAATGGTTGTTTCACCCCGAACATCCATTGACGGCGCGGGTCGCGGTGAACCGCCTGTGGCAACAATTCTTCGGCGTCGGGCTCGTTGAAACTTCGGACAACTTCGGGTCGCAGGGCTCGCAACCCTCGCATCCCGAATTGCTCGATTGGCTCGCTCGCGAATTGATTCGATCCGGGTGGGACCTGCAGGCGATCGGAAAACTGATCGTTCGAAGTTCCACCTACCAACAATCGTCACTGGTATCGGGTGAATCGGCTCGGCTTGATCCGTCGAACAAGTTGCTTGCCCGCGGCCCGCGAGTCCGTTTGCCTGCTTTTACTTTGCGCGATCAAGCGCTTGCGATTAGCGGATTGCTGGTGGAAAAAGTCGGCGGTCCGTCCACAAAACCGTATATGCCGCCGAAGATCTGGTCGTCGATATCCAACAACAAGTACGAGCAGGAAAAGGGCGAGAATCTGTTTCGCCGCAGCCTCTACACCTATTGGCGTCGGACCATACCTCCGCCGACGATGATGAATTTCAACGCAGCGGCTCGCGAAGTCTGTATCGTTCGGACGGAAACGACCAACACGCCGCTGCAGGCGCTGACACTCATGAATAATACCGTGTTCGTCGAGTCGGCGCGATTCATGGCGGAACGAATGATGCGAACCTCCGGCGGCGACGTTGCCGAGGGGATCCGTTTTGGACTTCGAATGACATGCGCGAGGTATCCGAACGACTCCGAACTCGACGTTTTGATGAATGCATACCACGGTTTTCTGAATCAATTTCAAGCGAATCCAAAAGAGGCCGCGAAGTTATTGTCCGTTGGTGAGACACCTCGCGATGAGTCGCTTCCGCCCGTCGAGCATGCCGCCATGACGATGGTCGCATCGCTAATATTGAATCTCGATGAAACGATTACCAAAGAGTGAGAATCACAGGATGAACGGCGCGTTGCCAATCGCTAGACACCAAAGCCCGCTCACCCGGCGATCGATGTTGCTCGGATCAATCTCCCTGGCTTCACTGCTTGCACGCGATGCCGAGTCGATGGCGGGCTCGGCGACCTCCGCAGCTGCGCATCGCGGACTCCCTTCGCTTCCCCACTATCGTCCGAAGGTAAAACGCGTCATTTATTTGTTTCAATCGGGCGGTCCTGCTCAAATGGACTTGTTCGATTACAAACCGGGCTTGAAAAACAAGTTCGGTGAGGAGGTCCCCAAAAGCGTCTATCCGGATGATCGCAAGACGACGATGAGTTCGGCACAGACAAGCTTTCCGGTCGCGCCGAGCATCTTCAAGTTCGCCCAACACGGCCAAGCGGGTTCCTGGATCACGGAATTGTTGCCACAGATCGCAACACAAGCCGACGAGATGTGCATCATTCGCTCGATGCACACCGATGCGATCAACCATGATCCGGCGATCACGTTCCAGCAGAGCGGTTCACAAATTCCCGGACGGCCAAGCATCGGATCGTGGATCGGATATGGACTCGGAAGCGAGAACGAAAATCTGCCGGCGTTCGTTGCGATGAGCAGCAAAGGGTCGGCCAAGGCGGGGCAACCGCTTTATGACCGGCTTTGGGGCAGCGGGTTCCTGCCCTCGAAGCATCAGGGAGTCAAATTTCGCAATCAGGGAGATCCAGTCCTCGACATCACGGATCCCGCCGGCGTGTCGCGGCAAGTGCGCCGCACGATGCTCGATTCGCTCGCCGAAATGAACCAATTGAAGCACGTAGAGGCGGGCGATCCGGAAATTCAATCACGTATCGCCCAGTACGAATTGGCTTACCGGATGCAGATGTCCGTGCCCGATCTGCTCGATTTTTCCGATGAACCCACACACGTGCTCGACATGTACGGTGACGATGTCAAAAAACAAGGCAAGTACGCGTACAACTGTTTGATTGCCCGTCGATTGGCCGAGCGCGGCGTCCGATTCATTCAATTGTTTCACCAGGGGTGGGACCAACACAACAACGTGCCCGATACACTCCCCAAGCAATGCATGGACACCGACCAGGCAACCGCAGCATTGATTCGCGATCTGAAGCAACGGGGAATGCTTGAAGACACGTTGATCATCTGGGGTGGCGAGTTCGGTCGCACGATTTATTCACAGGGCAAACTGACAGACAAAGTTTACGGACGCGATCATCACCCGAGCTGTTTCACAATGTGGCTTGCCGGAGGCGGCATCAAAGGTGGAACCAACTATGGCAGCACCGATGATTACAGCGTTAACGTTGCCGAAAACGGAGTCAGCGTTCACGATTTGCACGCAACGATCCTGCATTTGCTGGGAATTGATCACGAGCGGCTCATCTATCGTTACCAGGGACGCGACTTTCGGCTGACGGACGTCTTTGGCAACGTGGTCAAGCCAATTCTTGCCTGAACACACCTCTCACCCCGCGCGCCGCGAACATCATGCTGCGATCCATTCTTCTTGTCTGCCTGTTCGCGGTAACGGCTCGAGCCGATTTCCCGGAGCTGTTCAACACCGAGCCTGTTTCCGACGACACCCTGATGCCGGCTGACGAGGCGGCTGCCGGAGTGAAGTTACCCGAGGGTTTCAAGGTCACCGCATTTGCCGCGGAGCCGGATGTGCAGAATCCCATCGCAATGACCTGGGATTCTCGCGGCCGATTGTGGATTGCCGAGAACTATACCTACGCCGAGCGGGACCAGAAGTTTCAGCTCGATCTGCGCGATCGTGTCGTGATCCTGGATGCCACGCGTGGCGACCGTTTCGAGAACCGAACCGTCTTCACTGACAACGTTCAGATGTTGACGGGTATCGAAGTCGGACATGATGGAGTTTGGTTGATGTGTCCGCCGAAATTGATATTCATCCCTGACCGCGATCATGACGACGTGCCCGACAACGCGGGTGAAGTCATTCTCGACGGGTTCACCGTTGCGGACCAGAATTACCATAACTTTGCAAACGGCTTGCAATTCGGTCCCGATGGTTGGCTGTACGGACGGTGTGGAGGATCTTGTCCCGGTCGTATCGGCACGCCTGGAACACCCGATCATCGACGACTCGCGCTCGAAGGCGGTATCTGGCGATTTCATCCGACACGGCGGGACCTCGAAGTTCTGACCACGGGAACAACCAATCCGTGGGGACATGATTGGAATGACGTAGGCGAGTTGTTTTTCACCAACACGGTCAACGGGCATCTGTGGCACATGATCCCGGGCGCCCATTTCGTACGTCCATTCACGCTCGATCCGAACCGCCGAACTTACGAGTTGATCGACTTTCACGCCGATCATTGGCACTTTGACACCGGTGAAAGTTGGACCAAGTCGCGTGACGGTGCCGCCAATTCGTACGGGGGAGGCCATGCGCATTCGGGAACCCTGATATACCAGGGCGACAATTGGCCGGACCAATACCGGGGCAATCTTTTCACGCTGAACTTTCACGGACGCCGCGCCAACCAGGAGCATCTTGTCCGTCGAGGCAGCGGTTATGTGGCTCAACACGGCGACGATCTTTTTATCGCCGGCGACACCTGGTTTCGAGGAATGGAATTGTCGAGTGGACCCGACGGCGCCGTGTTCGTCCTCGATTGGAGCGACGCTGGCGAATGTCACGAGCACACCGGCGTACACCGAACCAGCGGACGCGTTTTCAAGATTCGTCACCAGGATGCATCGCCAACGAAAGAGCCGACCACTGATTTGAAAATGTGGTCGCAGGAATCACTTGCGGCCGCCCATGAATCGAAGAATGACTGGTACACGCGACAGGCCCGGCTGGAACTCGCTCGGCGGGCGTCGCA
>JAHELS010000244.1 GCA_024644085.1 Rhodopirellula sp. | reverse complement strand
TGTACCTGGTGCCGCAGTGGTTCGCCGAGAACGGCTTCGCGGTGCTCGTCGTCGACGGTCGGGGCTCGCCGGCTCGGGGTCCGGCCTGGGAGCGAGCGGTGGCCGGCGACCTGGCCGGGCCAATCTGCTCGCCGACCGCGCCGATACGGTGGCACGCGCGACAGTTCACATCCTTGGCAATCTCAAAAAGCGCTTGCCCGCGTTGAATCGATCCTTCCGCCGCCAACAATGCTTCCTCGTCAATGCTGGGTCCGAGCCGCTCAATACGCTCGTCCTCGGGAAGGAAGTGCTCGAAGAGATCGCGCACGGGTGCATGCTCATGACCGGCGCCGATGTCGATAGCCAATTCACGTAGTTCCGCGCCAAGGCTATCGCTGCTGCATGCCATCGAAAGTGCGATGGCTCCCTCGACCGAGCCGAGCAGCGAATCAATGCGTTGACGCCAATGTTCTTTATCAGCCGCAAGAAGTTCGATCTCCTTTAGCATCGATTGGTATCGCACATCGTCCTCGAGCGAGACGATCCAATCGTGAATCAATCGCAGCCCGTCGCGGTCAATGACGTTCGAGCCGAATTGCGGCATGTGCCCGCGGCCCGATTTCAACGCCCGGTACAGCAACACACTTCGGCAGGGATCCCCGGGGGCAACAACGCGTGCGTCTTGAATCCCGAACGTCCCTTGCGACGGAAGCGCGTCGAGATAACCGTTCTCTTCGAGTGAGTTGACGATGTCGAAATTGAAGGTAGCGGTTCCGCCCCCAAGGCGACGATGGCACGATGAACAGTTCATCGCCAGATAGGCTCGCGCGCGTGATTCCAGCGACGCAGAGGCATCGCGTGGGTCGGTCACCGGCGGGGGCGAGGGGACGTCGTGCGCGAATAGACCGAGGTCGGTCAGTTGATCCAATTGGTTGCCGGCCGGCGTCTCCATGTTCAATTGCGGCGGCCAGAATCCGTGCACCGTTCCGGCCGACCAGATGTGGCACAGCAAACACTCACTTCGGCTGGCATGACGCCAAACCTGGGTTCGTTTGCCGTCGGGTGCCGAATCGTCGACGATCACAAGCTTGCGTTCCACGGCGTCATCGCTTTGAAGCAGCGCGTCGGTTTGGTCATCGTTCCAGACATAGTTGTAGGCTCGCCACTCGTCATCATATTTGTGCAACAGTTGGGTTTCGAGGTGCCGCTGCGATCTTGGGTCGTCGGCGTCGGCCAGGTAGCTGACCGTCTTCGCAACGATGGTGTCGATCGGAAATATGAAACGTCCTTCGGATTGCCCGGTTTTCCAATCCGATCGATCAAACAGTGACAACTGTGTCGTATCGGGAAGGCCGATCCATTGGCGCGAGTGTGTTCCATCGGCCCAGTGGTGGGCACTGATGTCGTATTCAACGACTCCGGGTGCAGGTTCCTGCGAACGCACGTCGGTGAAGATACCGGTATCGCTCAACTTCGTTGGGAATTTCTGATGCGATGCAGCCTCGGTATTGGGTATCAGTCTCAGGATCGTGCCGTCGTATGCAACAATAAAAAGTTCACCGGACGGATCACGCATGAAACAAATCACACGGTGGGGCGTATCGACGAGTTCCTGTTGCCAGAGCACTTCGTCACCGCTGAACTTCAACGCCCAAACCTTGCCCGTCATCCAATCGCCGTAGAGATAGGCACCTTTGAGTTCAGGCAGGCGATCGCTTTGCCAGAAATGACCGCCGGAGATGGACCGGGAATCGAGGTGGGTGTGCTCGAAAAGAGGCGGCGTGATCGGAATCTCGGGTTGCTGGTCCTGTTTGACAGTTTGGCTGCCCTCCATGATGCTCCAACCGTGATTCCGTCCGCGCTCGACTCGATGAATCAGTTCGCGCATTTCCCATCCGACATCAGCGGCCAACAGGTCACCGGAATTCGGATCGAAAGCGATCTTCCAGGGATTGCGAAGCCCGAACGCCCAGATCTCACCACGCACGTTCGGCTGACCCACGAACGGATTATCACTTGGAATGCGATACGGATGTTCGTCCGTCGGATCGTCGACATCGATGCGCAGAATCGATGCGCGAAGGTCGCTACGATCCTGACCCGTTTCATCACCATCGGGCGGGTAGGGTGGTTGCCCATCGCCAACCGAGACATAGAGCATTCCGTCGGGACCAAATTGCATGCTGCCGCCAACGTGTCCATCGTTCTTCCACTGGGCCATTACGGTCAGACTGTTTTCGTCGAACGTTGGAATCGCGGGATCGATTACTTTCAAACGTGCCAGATGATGCCCGATCGGATCCTCCGACGGCGCGGTGAACGTTACAAAGCACCATGGTTGCTTTTCCAGGTCGTGATGGAATTCGGTCGAGTAGCCCGTGGCTACACGCTGGCCATACACATCGCTCAGATCAAGCAACGGTTCGGCAATCGCGGTGGAGGGTTGATTCTCGAACGTGACGATCTGGCTGCCGGCATGATTTGCAACCCATTTCCTGGCCGTCGGCAACCAGGTGATGTTGGTGGGGCGATCGAGTTCAACATCACTGAAAACCTGAACCGTCTTGTAGGGAAGCGGAGGATCAGGACTCCCCTTCACTCGCGAAGTCTTCCATGGATCAACTCGCTCGGATGGGACTTCCTGGGCCTGGGCGGGCAGCGACATCAGTGCAATCGCAACCGCAAGTGAGAATTCCAATCGAGCCCGAGTTCGGTTCTTGAATGACCTTTCGAGACTTAACACAGTGGCATCAACAGTTTGACGGTTCGGGTCATGATCTGGTCATTGATTTTCGTTCTTTGTTCTTTGCCCGGTTCATCGAGACCAGACCGGAGTGGGGTCACAGGGCGTGATCCTGGGCGACGCTATCTTAGTATCTCGACCGACGTCCGGGGTGTGGAACGTAACCTGAGATTCACCCGCCAAAGAGTTCCGCGACCCGACAATCTGGCCTTCCGGGTTGCTCGAGTTCACCCTGACCAATCGCGAGGGGGCGCGGGCAGGCTGGTATCCTTGAGCTGGTATCATTGATATGGGAATCTTAAAAAAGGAGAATCTCGGTCGCATCTCAATGTCGACCAGGATCCCATTCCCGTTTTCCTGAACCCGAACGCCAACTTCCTTCCGTCCAATTGCATGAACATTCGCGTCGACGACATTCCGTCTCCCTCACCGACCCAATTAGCCGAGTTGCCTCGTCAAGTGGGATTTGTCACATCGGGGGTGGAGTCTCCGAACAGGCTCACGTCGTCACAAATCGACGATTACAACGAGCAGGGCTTTTTGATGCCCTTTGATGCTCTGAGTGAAACGGAGGTTCTCCAAACGCGCGCGTTCTTCGATGGTGTTGTCGCGGCGTTCATCGAACTTGGTCGAACCAGTTATTCAATCAATACGGCGCATCTTCGGTTTGCCCGAATCTATGAACTCGTCAAGCACCCGCGAATCGTCGATGCGGTGGCGGATCTGCTTGGAGAGAACGTCGTATGCTGGGGTTCGCACTTCTTTTGCAAGATGCCGCACGATGGCAAACGCGTACCTTGGCACCAAGACAGCACCTATTGGCCGCTCAGTCCTACCAAAACGGTTACCGTCTGGCTCGCGATCGATGACGCGGATCCGGACAACGCCAATATGAAGTTCATTCCACGCTCACATTTACATGGACTGATCGACTACGACGAGACCCAGGATTCGGACACGGTTCTGGATTTGGCAGTCAAGAACGCGGAATCGTACGGCGATGGCGAAGTGGACGTCACACTGAAGGCAGGACAATTCTCGATGCATTCGGACTTGCTTCTGCATGGTTCGGAGGCCAACGAATCGGACCGTCGTCGATGCGGATTGACCATTCGCTACGCGGCGGCCGACGTCACGACTTGGTACGACTGGCACAGGAAAGGGATCCTCGTGCGCGGCGAGAATGTTGGCGGCCATTGGGCGAATCCGCCCAAGCCGGATCATTAGCGGTCTTCGGCACGCGTCCCCAGCAGATGAGACCGTCCGCTGCCCATGATCGGCTGTGCGACCGGCTCGAAAAAAAAGAGGCGGCGGGAAGTCATTCCCGCCGCCTCTTTTGGGGTAACGCATCAACAGCTCTGTTCCGACGCTCATGCGTCCCAGTAGGGTCGCGCATTGAACGCGTGATGATTGGTCGTTTCCCAATTGCTGTCGGCCATGTTTGGCCAATTGTCTTTGTCGAAGCCTTCGGCGTTTTCGAAGGTCTTCTTGTTTGCATCCATCCGCAGACACTTTGCTTGTGTGTCGAGCGTCAGGGCTGACATCGGGATTGCGAACAACTTGTTACCCATGCCGAGAAAACCGCCCGAGGTCATCACGACATAAGCAACGCGACCCGATTCGCAATCGACCATGATGTCATGAACACTACCCAGGGTATCGTTCTGATTGTTTCTGATTTCGTCGCCAATCAATGACGATGCCGACATGGGCTGACGTGATACTGCTGTGCTCATAGTTTTCTCCGTGCGATTATTTTTCGAGTTGCCAGACACCCACGCAAACGCGTTGATGTTTTTTTCCACTCGCAACTCAGGTGCAGGCACCGTGCCAATTTCTAATTACGCCGGGCCACTCCCGGCTCTGGAAACCCGTGTTGCATCGGCAAATCCTTGCCAATGATCCCCGTTGCCGACAGTCGTGTAATTTTCGCGGCACATCAGCGATGGACCACACGATGGTCACTCTCCGATCAATCCGTGCAATCGTCGACCACAAGTTCTTCGACCGCGCAAGGCTCAATGTTTCTGCCACGGGGTTTTGCCACGGGGTTTTGCCACGGGGTTTCCGCTATGCGATGTTGCGGCACTCCTTTTGCAGTCTGAATTTGATTCCGGCGCGGGTCCGCGCCATTCGTTTCTCAGCAGGGGGAGAACTGCCGATGTTTGTATTCGAAACGGTTTTCACAGACGGAATCGCTCAGCTGTCGTACTTGTTGGCTGATACGGAGAAGGGTTGCGCCGCAGTCATCGATCCTCGCACCGATGTGGAGGTTTACGAAAAGCTTGCCCGCAAACACGGCGTTGTGATCACGCACATTTTTGAAACGCACATCCATGCCGACTTTGTCTCCGGCAGCCGTTCGCTCGCAAATCGTGTTGGGACTGCCGAGATTTGGGTGAGCAAAGAGCAGGACGATTATCAATTCGAGGCCAGACGCATTGGCGACGGGCAAAGATTTGACTTTGGCACTTTTCAACTCACCGCCCGTCATACTCCGGGGCATACGCCCGAGCACATGTCTTTCGAATTGTCACAATCCGATCACGAGGAAACTCCGTGGGCTGTATTCACCGGCGACTCCTTGTTTGTCGGATCCGCCGGACGGCCCGATTTGCTGGGCGACGAGGAAACCGAACAATTGACCGAGGATTTGTGGGAAACGCTGTACGAGTATTTCCTGCAGCTTGAAGATTACGTCATCGTCTTCCCCGGCCACGGTGCCGGATCGGCGTGCGGCGCGGACATCGGAGATCGACTGCAAAGTACGATCGGCTACGAACGACGCACCAACAAGTTTTTGAAGTTCCCTGACTTCAAGTCGTTCCGTAAATTTGTGGTCGACGACGCGCCGCCGGCCCCTTCACACTATCCGAAGCTGAAAAAGGTCAATGCCACCGGGCCACAAATCATGGATCGTCTTCCGACGATTCCCGGCTTCGCCCCTGCCGATTTTCGCAAGGCAGCTCGCGAAGCGGGTGTATCGATCATCGACACGCGCTCGATGTTTGCGTTTGGCGGCGGTCACGTGCCCGGCGCGATCAACATCGGCGATCGCCCCGAAATGTCTGCCTGGGTGGGACAGATGCTTGATTTCGATCAAAAGCTGCTGTTGGTGGTGGACGACGACGAAAACGTGGCGAAGGTGCAACGACTGATCGTCCGTACCGGCCATGCGAACTTCGCCGGTTACCTGAGTGGTGGCATGAAAGCTTGGGGCGTCGCCGGGTTGCCTATCGAGCGGATCACGCAACTCGACGTGCAACAATTGCATGAACTGATGAGTGATGATCCCGAGTTGACCGTTTTGGATGTCCGGGCGCCGGGCGAATGGGAGTCGGGTCACATCCCTGGAGCCAACCATTATTTCATCGGCGACATGCGCGATCGAATCAACGGCTTGGACAAGGAAGCACGCTACGTGACTTACTGTGCCAGCGGTTATCGGGCGAGCATTGCGTCGAGTCTGATGCAATCCCGCGGTTTCAGCGACGTCCGCAATGTGACGGGAAGCTTCAAAGCATGGACAGAAGCCGGATTCGAAATTGAGAAGCCTGAAGGAGTCCACGCATGAGCGAACTTTCGACGATGTTACCCCTGCTCGGCGATGTGGATCCGTTGCAGTATCCCGGTCCCGCGTGGTCGCCCTATCTGGTCGGAGCGCTGATTGGAGTTCTCTCGATGTTGACGTTTTACTTCTGCAACAAGCCGATCGGCGCATCAACGGCCTACGCGCGTGTCGCAGGAATGATTGGCGAGCAAGTCGCACCGCGGCACACGAATTCGCTCAAGTACTTTCGAGAGAACCCACCCAGGATCGGTTGGGAGCTGATGTTGGTAGGCGGGGTCATCATCGGTGGCTTCCTGGCTGCCTGGACGGGCGGCGAATTGACGGGTGCCCTTTTGCCGGCGATGTGGCAGGACCGATTCGGTTCGGACAGCGGACTGCTGCGCGTCATCGTCACCGCGTGCGGTGGAATCTTGATGGCATTCGGTGCGCGAATGGCGGGTGGTTGCACCAGCGGTCACGGGATCAGCGGCACGTTGCAATTGTCAATTGGATCGTGGATAGCGGCGATCTGCTTTTTCATTGGTGGGATCGTCACCGCGACATTGATGTACGCCGTGTAAAAGAGAAATCACAAGGAACGAGGAACCGACATGGCAACCACACTCGAAGAACCGGTCGTCCAAACCCCGCCGGGCGACGATGCGGCCCAGCCGACGCAAAAGCCGTCCGCTGCACCAGAGAAACAATTGGCACTGGGACTGTTGTCGGGAATCGCTTTCGGTTTCCTGCTGCAAAAGGGTGGTGTCGCTAAGTATCACGTGCTGGAAGGCCAATTGCTGCTTGCTGACTTTACCGTCGTCAAAATCATGCTGTCGGCTGTGGTCGTCGGGATGATTGGTATCCACATCATGCACCGGATGGGCTTGGTCGAGCTGCATCTCAAACCGACGCGGTACGCTTCAAACGTGATCGGCGGCTTGGTCTTTGGGACTGGATTCGCGCTTTCTGCGTATTGCCCCGGGACAGGTGCCGCCGCTTTGGGTCAGGGAAACTTCGATGCCATCGCAATGATGGTTGGGATGGTAGGTGGTTCCTACCTGTTCGCCGAACTTTCGGGTTGGATCAGCCGACGTATCGATCCGATTGGTGACCGCGGCAAAATCACGTTGCACGATTGGCTTCCCTACAACCGAACCGTTGTTGTTTTCGGCAGTGCAGCGTTGCTGGTACTGGTGTTGGTAACGCTGGAGCTGTTGGTCGTGCGTTAGCGGCAATGCCCGCGCCAAATCATTTCGTCATCGGAATCTTTGGCGATAGGCTCGGGGGGTCATGCCGGTCACTTTGCGAAAGCGTTTGGTAAAGTGGCTCTGGTCGTAAAAGCCAACGGCGGCCCCCACTTCGACGATATTCTGGTTCGTTTCGGTCAACAGTCGTCGTGCATGATCGATGCGGCGAGCCAATAAATACTCCGTCGGCGACATGCGAAGAATCTCGCGAAATCGGGCGTTGAAGTGGGTCGTTGAAAGCCCCGCTATCGACGCCATCTCTTTCATCGAAACATCGGCGGCGTAATTCTGATCGATGTGGTTGATCACCGGAAGCAAGTCACCGAACGAGGACGCCTGGGCTTCCGGAGTTGCAATTGCGTACATCACACCCGCCAATCCGATGACGTTTTCGGACGGGTCTCTCAACGGTGTCTTTGTTGAGACATACCATCGCGGCGTGCCACGTACATGCGGGACGAGCCAGACTTGGTTTGCGATCGTTCGCCCTCCCCTCATCACTCGGCGGTCCTCTGCGTGGTACGCTTCGGCCAGCGCGGGGGGTTGGAAGTCCGCATCGGTGCGTCCGAGCAGCTCGTCGATATCTTCGAGCCCGAACACCTCGGCTAGCGTTTGCCGATTCACGCCGATGTAACGATGGCTGGAATCCTTCGCGTAGAACAATATTGAGGGCAGGTACTCAAAGAGTTCGAGTACACTTTCCGCGTTCGGATTACGCTGAAAAAACGCTTCACGGAACGAAATGCCCATCTGCGGAAGCGTTGTGCTCATCGTCAAAACGTACCAAAAATTGCGTGGCGATCTACAAGACGATTGCGTCGGGCCCGGTCACAATGACGAGTCCAAAGTCCGAATTCTCTGAACAAGCCGGTTTCCGAGCAACCATCTGTTTGAGGCGTCGGCATGACCTAAACCGGCCACATTACCTCGCCTCACTCGGTTGATTCCGATTCGACGAATCAGAGACCACGCGAGTTCCCTCCAGACCAATTAATGCAAACGGACAAGCTCCTCCGGATGGTGAAACATACCACAGCGATCGCTGGCTTTTTCATCCTGATGTCGGCAATCCCCATCTCTGCCGATGACATGATTTCGTTCAATCGGGATGTGCGCCCCATCCTTTCGGATCGTTGTTTTCATTGTCACGGCCCCGACGCGGAGAATCAGGAATCGGA
>JAHELS010000243.1 GCA_024644085.1 Rhodopirellula sp. | reverse complement strand
TTCCCATCAAATGCCTTATTCAAAACGTGATCCGGGTCGTCCAGCTTGAACGCCCAGGTCCCACCGGCGCCCCACGGGTGCCCATTGAAGATTCCGCCAACCATATCGCGAGCCTCGGGGTGTCGTCCGAAGTTATCGCTCGCCGCGTGAAATCCGGCGAGTCCGCCACCGCTGGAAACGAAGTCGAGAAATGCGTTCTGCTGGGACGGACTTTGAAACTGCATGTGCGTGGTGTTGTTCAGAACGATGCAATCGTACTTCTCGAGATTCTCGGGGGTGAAGACATCGTAGGTGTCCGCGATATCCGCGCTGAACGCGCCGGTCTTGCGACCCATTTCCAACACCGCCTCGTTTCCGTGCGGGATCGAAGTGTGGATGAATCCTTCACAACGATAGAAAACCAGGATCTTTCGGGGTTGCTTCGGCTGGGCTGTTGCCTTGGACGGCGCTGCCTGTGCGATCTTGTCACGAAAGTCATCGGAAACGGGCTTCAACCGCTCATTCTTTTTTTCCTCCCACGTCTGGGCCTGCGCGGGAAGAGCAGCGGCGGGAATCGCCAGAGACGTGAGTACGAAAAGAAAGTTCAACATGGATTTCATGAGGTATTCCTCGAGATGGTTCAACGAAGATTCGGCTCGCCGATAGGGGCGGAAATCGCTTCCTTAGCATAACACAGCGCGAGAGTTTGCTCGCTCCCCTCTGAGGTGGCGCAGTTGTTGCAGTTGCAATCGGAGCGATGCGAAGATGGAGAGGGTGTGCCTCTTCGTCACACGTTAGCCGGAGCAAGAAAAAATGAACGCCGACATCTATTCACGCCGCGTGAAAGACGTGATGAGCCGTGAAGTGGTCGCCATCAATGCAGGTGACACGATCCACGAAGCCCTGGCACTGATGGGCGAAAACCGGGTTTCCGCACTCCCTGTGGTCAACAACAAAAACCAATGCGTAGGGATTCTCTCGACGTCCGACTTGGTGGACATGACGCGTGATGTGGACGACGACTTGTATCAACTCGAATTTGTCGATCCAACCAGCCGTCGTTTCTTGCTCGACAAGCTGGCCCACAGCATGGGGGGTGAAACCGTGCAATCATTCATGAGCGAAGCGGTCGCCACGATTGAACCGAACACGACGATCGGCAAGGCATCGCGTGAAATGCTGCGCAATCGTGTCCACCATTTGCCGGTCGTCGACGAACACGAGCGAGTTGTCGGGATCGTCTCGACGATGGACATCCTGGGTGAGTTCGCCGATGCGGCACCCGATTGAATCGAGTGCGCTGAAATCGAGTGCGGTAAAGCACGAAATACGCCGCGCGGGAAGTTTGTGGCTTCTCAGGCGTGGGACTTCAGGTATTCGGTGGCCACCTCCACCACGCGCTTGATGGAATCTTCGAGTTGCTCGTAGTGCGAACGTGCCTTGGATAGATCGTCGTCTTCATTGATATCTTCGATCACTTGCGCGATCTCCGAAGTTCGCAGGGCTCCGATCGAAAGCGATGCTCCCTTGAGCGTGTGGGCGGCTCGCTTGAGCGTCGGGCGGTCGTCCTTGTCGAACGCGGATTGCAACTCTCCAAGCAGATTCGCCGTCTCGCCCAGGTACACACCCAACAGGTCGCACAGCAGTTTGTCATCGCCGCCGACCGTCTGACGCGCGTGCGCCCAATCAATCGCGTCAATGTGAGTGATGTCGAGGCGGGCTTCGTCCGAATCTATGTTGTCCGGCGAGGCGTCGTTTTGGGAGGTGTCGTTTTGGGAGGCGTCCGGGGATGGTACATCGTCCATCAAATCTCTTTCCGTTTCGGATGGAGGCGGCTCGTGGGTCGCGCCAGAACTGTTGTCGATTGACTCGTTCGGATCGCGTGGCGCAGTGTCATCAGCTGAACCGCCGTCCTCCGGCTCGCCATGAAAAAGCTCGAACAGTTTCGAGCGAAGTGCTTCGATGCGAATCGGTTTGGGGATGTATTCATCCATGCCAGCGGCGAGGCATTTCTCACGGTCACCTTTCATCGCGTGCGCCGTCATGGCGATGATCGGAACATGCTCGCCACTTTCGACTTCCCTCAGACGAATCGCCTGTGTGGCCTCCATACCGTCCATCTCGGGCATTTGAATGTCCATCAGAACGACGTCGAAGTTGCGTTGTTCGAGCGCGGCAACCGCTTCGGCGCCGTTGTTGGCGATCGTCACTTCGTGACCGTCTTTTTCGAGCACGCCAACGGCGAGCTTCTGGTTGATCACGTTGTCCTCGGTCAACAAGATCTGAAGCTTCTCGACCTTCGGCGCGCTGGTTTCGTCGTCACCCGATTCATGATCTTCCGCAGCAGTGACGCCGAGCGAGCGAACGATGGAATCAAACAGTTCCGACTGTTTGACCGGCTTCATCAGTTTTTCATTGATCCCGAGGGCTTCACACAGTTCCAGGTCCCCCTCGCGCCCGCCGCTGGTCAGAATCACGACGGGAGTATCGACGAGAATCGGGTCCTCGCGAATCGCCTCGACAAACTCATATCCGCTCATTTCAGGCATGTTCACATCGCTGACGATCATCCCGAATGGCGCGCCACGGTGTTTTGCATTTCGAAGTTCGCTCAGTGCGAGTTCACCACAGTCGGTCGCGGTGGGATGCATGCCCCAATTCGAAAGCATCTCGTTCAAAATCAGGCGGTTCGTTTCATTGTCGTCAACGACCAATACTTTTGTACCGCCGACGACAACCGCGCCACGCCGCTGTTGTTCCTCGAGTTGCTCGGGCGCCCGCGTGAGGACCGTTTGAAACTTGAACTCGCTGCCGCGGCCAATCACGCTCGAAACGTCAATTTCACCTCCCATCAATTTCACCAGCCGCGATGAGATCGCCAGCCCGAGTCCGGTTCCTCCGAAACGCCGCGTGGTCGAGGTATCGGCCTGCTCGAACTCACTGAAAATTGTTTTGCACTTGTCTTCGGGGATTCCGATGCCGGTGTCTCGGACGACAAATTGCAGGACGACCTCATCATCGGCGCTGGGTATCGGGGTGACTTCCACGACCACCTCGCCATGCTCGGTGAACTTGACCGAATTGCCCACCAGATTGACCAATACCTGTCGTAATCTAACAGCGTCCCCGACCACGAATCGGGGTACCGAGGGATCGACTCGGAACGCCAGTTCGAGATCCTTGGTATGAGCCCTCAGGCCGAGAGTCTTCATGGTGTCGCCAAGGTTCTCGCGAACGTCAAAGGCACGCTGTTCGAGATCGAGCTTGCCGGCTTCGATTTTCGAGAAGTCCAGAATGTCGTTGATCACCGACATCAAGACTTCGCCCGATTCCTTGACCATCGACAAGAAGTTCCGCTGGGTCGAATCGAGCTTCGTGTCCAGGACCAGATCCGTCATCCCGATGATCGCGTTCATCGGAGTGCGGATTTCGTGGCTCATGTTGGCCAGGAAATCGCTCTTGGCCCGATTCGCACGATCGGCCACTTCCTTCGCAGCAAGGATTTCCTGGTCAGCCTTCTTTCGCTCGGTGATGTCGTGCCCAATCCCAACGACGCCGATCACTTCGTCGTCGTTGTTTACCAGGGGAACTTTCGTCGTGAGCAACCAAAGAGCTTCACCCACCTCGGATACATGTGATTCTTCGCGATCAAGAAGCGGCTCGCGATTTCGCATCACAAATTGGTCATCAGCGACGTAATTGCATGCCAACTCGGGCTGCGAAAAATCATAGTCGGTCTTGCCGATCAGCTCGTCGGCACTCTCAAGCTGCAGCAGACTTAACAAGGCGGCGTTGGCCGTTACAAATCGCCCGGCCCGATCCTTGACGTAAATCAAGTCGGGAACGTTGTCGATGATTGTCTTCAACAAGTCGCGCTCGCGAGCGAGTTCCTGTTCCGCCCGCTTTTGCTCCGTCACGTCGCGGGAAATGCCGAATGTTCCCAGCACGTTGCCTGAATTGTCCCGCAGCGGAACTTTCGTTGTGCTGCACCACGCCTCGCTGCCGTCCTCGTAGACTTCATGTTCGATTTCCGCAAGCATCGGCTCGCCCGTTTCCATGATGTGTTGTTCATCGGCGATCGCCTTTCGGGAGTGCGCGGGCGCAAAGAAATCCGCGTCCGATTTGCCAAGCGCGTGCTGGGGATTGTCCAGTCCGAATTTCCGGGCACAACTGCGACTCAATCGAAGAAATCGGCTTTCGGCGTCCTTGAAATAAATCGAGTCGGGGACCGTGTCGAGCAAAGTCTCAAGCAGGAATTTTTCGAACTCGACCTGGTGCTCGGCATTCTTTTGTCCCGTCACGTCCCAGAACATCACCTGGATCCCAACCACTTCGCCGCGAGCGCTATGGACCGGCGCCTTCCAGACTTCGACATGGATCGCCGTGCCGTCGGACGATTGATGCCTTTCAACATCGTGGTGCAGTTTGCCCGACTGCATCACTTCGCGGTCGTCCGACATGTACTTCTTGGCCAGGTCGGCGGGGAAAAGATCAAAATCAGTCTTGCCAATCATTTCATCGATCGTGCGACCGATCTGGTCACAGGCCCGCGCATTGGCGTATTGGATTCGCCCGTCGGATCCCTTGCGCAACACGCTCAACGGCAGACTTTCCACGAGCGAATGATAAACGGCCTCGGAGTCTCGCAGCGCGCTCTCGAGGTTGTGTCGCGACGTGATGATTCTCGTCAAACCATGAATCATCGGGTGCTGAGACGCCGTCGAATCGTAGAAAACCGATTCGTGGACGCGGTGAACCGTATCGCCCGATCCGCAAATTCGATAGTTGTAACTCGAGTCACGTTTGCTGACCAAATCGTCCAGGTGATCAATCACCCGCGCGCGGTCGTCGGGATGAATCGCTTCGGTCCGCAGCGATGGATTGCGGATCAAGTCGTCCGCGGCGACGCCGTACAGATTTTTTGCCGCTGGATGAATCCACGTCAGGCTGCCGTCGGCCGACGCAGACCACGGAATCTCCGAAAGGAGATCAAGCAATCTTTCGGGGAATTCCGTTTCCGGCTTGGGCGTGCTGCCGATTTCCGCGTTCGCCATCTCAGTCCGGGGATGAGTGAGAGAATGGAGCAGTTCGGCGAATCACGAGGATTCGTCGAAGACTCTCAATGATAAACGGCCCGCCGGGTCGATGCGTGTCGTGGCCACGAGATTATCGACGAAAAATGGCCGCGAGATCACCATCCTGCCGCCGACACGCCATCCACCGATTGCCAGCGTATGTCAAGAAATCTTCGCCGAGGACAATTCTGCGCGGGATCGATGCGCGAGTCAGCGTCGCGCAGCGTCGTGTTTCAGTGGTAACCAGGAAGCATCCTGCTTGCTGCTCTCGACGCATTGCTGAATGAAATACATTCCTTCGACGCCATCATGGATGTTGGGGTAGACCGTGTCACGCCGCTCGACCGTTTCGCCCGCGGCGCGACGGGCCATGTCGTCGAAGGCGGATGCGTAGACATTTGCAAACGCCTCGAAAAAGGCTTCCGGATGCCCCGACGGCAACCGACAAGCCCCCGCTGCTGAGGCATGCATGAACGGCGCGTTGGGATCCCGTGTATAGATCTGGTGCGCTTTGCCGTTCTGGCGAAAAATCATTTCGTTCGGATTCTCTTGCCGCCATCGCAGCGCGCCCTTGGTCCCGTCGATCTCAATCTCGAGATCGTTTTCGCGACCGTGGCTGATCTGCGATGCGGTCACCGTCCCCAGCGCGCCATTCTCGTAACGAATCACCGCAGTCCCGTAGTCATCCAAGCGACGACCTTCGACGAACGTTTTCAAACTGCAGCTGACCGATTCGGGCAACACACCGGTCATGTACCGTCCAAGGTTGTAAGCGTGCGTGGCGATGTCGCCGAATGCACCGGCCGCACCACTCTTTGACGGATCGGTTCGCCAGGCAGCCTGTTTCTGGTCCTCCGATTCCAGCGGCGTTCGAAGCCAGCCTTGGATGTATTGAGCACGAATCGCATTGATCTCACCAAGTTCGCCGCCGAGAATCATCTCACGCGCCTGACGAACCAAAGGGTAACCGGTGTAGTTGTGACTTACGGCAAAGACAACATCGCTGTTGGCGACGGTCTCCAATAACGATTCCGCCTGGGCCAGATCGAACGTCATTGGTTTGTCGCAAATGACGTTAAAACCTGCTTCGACCGCGGCGCGTGAAATCTCATAGTGGGTGTGGTTCGGTGTCGTGACGCTGACAAAGTCGATTCGATCCGAATCGGGCAACTTGCTTTCGGCGTCGAGTAACGCTTCGTAGCTGCCGTAAGCGCGCGATTCGTCGATGTCGTAATCAGGGGCGGAAGCCTTGGCACGCTCGGGATTGCTCGAGAGTGCTCCGGCCGTGACGACCGCTCGATTGTCCAGACAGGCTGCGATCGAGTGAACTCTTCCGATGAACGACCCGGCGCCTCCACCAACCAGAGCCATGCGAAGCTTGCGGTCCAGCGGTGCATTGATTCCCATGATTTGTCCTCGGGGATAAAAATTGGAGTTTTCGAGGGCGAATGGCCGTCTTTTTGAGCACGCAATCGTAAAGTTCAAGCCGACAGCGTACAATTCCCAAGAGGTGAAGCTGGGTGATGGATTCCCAATTCACTGTAAATCGCGTCGCACCGCCGGAGCTAACCCGGTGGGTTGACACTCCGATAGATCTTTCCGCGATCGGCCTCGCGCCCAGATTGCCGCACCAACACTTGTCCTGCAAGGAGTAGCCCGAAAATGTCTCTTCCGAATGAAAATCGTGGACTTCCCACCGAGATTACTCCAATGGCAACGGTTTCCCCGGCCTGCTGCTCCTTGCATCGTTGGATGACGCCCCTATTGGTGGTGGTGACGATTGCGTCGATCTCAATCGCAGCTTATTTCGCCGGCCGCAGTAGCACGGCCTCCGCTGACGATACGAACCAATGGGCAAACTTGCCCTTGATCAACGCGACCGCGGCGGTCACCAGCGAAAAATACTCGATTGCGACCGGTGTGGTCAGCGAGGAATCTGAAGGGCTGTTCGTGCTTGACCACAATTCGGGCCTGCTGCAGTGCAACGTGATTTACCCTCGCACGGGCGGGCAATTCATGGCGCAATTTACGATCAATGTCGCCGAAACGCTCGGAACGGCCGGCAAGGCGGGCAACTACATGATCGTCACCGGTCATGCCCAATTCCCGCGGGCCAGCAATCGTCCGGCCGCGTCGACGGTCGTATACGTCATGGACACGGCAACCGGAAATTACGCGTCGTACGGAATTCCCTTCGACCGCGTCGCGATGAACGCCAATCGCCCCCAGCAGGGCGCGCTGATCTTGCTTAGCACAGGATCGGCAAACCCGGTGATCGACCGGGATCAATTGCGATAGACTCGCGGGCCAGAATTCACCCGCGCCACTCCATCGACCGCCACATGCCAAACGGATTGAACGTTTCAACCGAAGGATTGAACGAAGCGCAGGCCGACGCGGTCGCCACACTTTCGGGTCCGATGTTGGTACTTGCCGGTGCCGGCACCGGCAAGACCCGCGTGGTGACCTTTCGAATCGCCAATCTGATTCGTCATGAAGTGCCGCCCGACCGAATCCTCGCCGTCACGTTCACCAACAAGGCGGCTGGTGAGATGCGCGAGCGTGTTGCCGAACTCACTGGCACACGAGTGTCGAAGTCACCCCGATCGAGGTCGCCACGAGGTCGCAAGTCGAGTGACTCCTCAGATTCCCCGGCGCCGACGATCAGTACGTTTCACTCGCAGTGCGTCCGGATACTGCGGCGGCACGCGAAGGCACTTGGTTACCCGTCAAAGTTTTCGATTTACGACCGTGGCGACCAGGAATCACTGGCCCGCGAGGTGCTCCGCGAGCTGCGATTGCCCGGCACCGCGCTGCGTCCCGGCGACATGCTTTCGATCATTGGTGGTTGGAAGAACGCGTCGATCGCGCCGGATCAAGCGGGTTACGATGCCGCGACCGATCGAGAACACTTTGCCGCCTCGGCCTACCGGCGGTACCAGGAAGCTCTGCGCGCACGCGGGGCGATGGATTTTGACGACCTGCTGCTGCAGACCGAAACCCTGTTCAACGAACACCCCGCAATCCGCGACGAAGAAGCTGCGAAATACGATCACGTGCTCGTCGACGAATACCAGGATACCAACGGCAGCCAGTATCGCATCACGAAACACTTGACCTCGCAGCATCGAAATCTGTGTGTCGTCGGCGACGATGACCAGTCGATCTATGCGTGGCGCGGAGCCGATGTGACACACATTCTGAGTTTTGCGGAAGATTGGCCGGACGCACATGTGATTTACCTGGAGAACAATTACCGCAGCACCGGCGAAATCCTTGCCATGGCCAATCGCTTGATCGGCTACAACACGCAGCGACATGACAAGACATTGATTGCGAGTCGTCCGAAAGGCACGCGGCCCCGCATCGAACAACACCAGGACGAAATCACCGAGGCGAAATCGGTTGTCAGCGAGATCACCAAGCGGATCGAGCGCGACCACGTTCAGCCACGTGACATCGCGATCCTTTTCCGCACCAATGAACAGCCGCGGCTTTTCGAGACAGAGCTGCGCAAGGCGAACGTGCCCTACGTGATGCTCGGCAGCCAATCTTTCTTTGACCGACGGGAAGTCCGTGACCTGGTCGCCTACTTGAAGTGGATCGAGCAGCCGAGCGATGAAGTTTCGCTGTTGCGAGTGATCAACACGCCCCCGCGCGGCCTCGGCAAGAAGA
>JAHELS010000242.1 GCA_024644085.1 Rhodopirellula sp. | reverse complement strand
ATTTGACTTGGGCCGCCCGACATCCAAAGCAACACGCAATGCCGACCCTGCTCTTGGGCTGCCGCAGCCGCAGCCGCAATCGATGGCAACCATCCGCTCGACGATGCGCCGATAGCGCCCAGGGTTGCGTATTGCATCCACGATCGTCGATCGAGTCGTTTCATTCGTTTCACCATGAAGGGCCTAAGGACAGACGGCGCATTCGGCAGTATTGAGCAGGACCCAAAGCAGATCGCTCCATGCTGCCTTCTTTTCTCCGGGCGTTCCCGCGGCGTCGACGTATTCACGAAACTTGCTCGTTTCGTCATCGGTCGGCCTACGCGAAAGCGTCGCCAGAAGGAGGGTTTCGATACGGTCGTCGTTGTTGAAAAGGGGCGCTTCGAGTGCGTCGAGCAACCCAATTTGCTGTGATGTTGTTGCCCGGCTGACTTCCGGCCCGTTCATCATCCCCAGCACCTGGACAACGCCGTGTGGGAAATCTCGCGGCGATGCTTCGGTCGCACGCATCCGCGCGAGAAACTGTTGCCGCTGGCCGCGATCGATTGATCGTGGGTCGTCCATCGCCGGCGGGCTGCGCCGATAGACGTTTTGCTGGAGCGTATCGTAGAACTGTTCTGCCGACAGGGTCTTGACCGTCATGGCGGCAAACGAATCTTCGGGCGGTCGCTGGCCATCCATACGGCTGGAAAGACCGTACGCTTCGGTGCGTGCAAGCGTTGCGTAAAGCGTACGCAAGTCGAAACGATGCTCGATGAAATAATCGGAAAGAAAGGCGAGCAGTTCGGGATGGCTCGGCTTGTTGTCGGCGTCCATCGCGTCGACTGGATCGACGATACCTCGTCCGAACATGTGAGCCCAAGCACGATTGACCGCGGCGCGTGCAAAGTAAGGGTTGTCACGTGATGCCATCCAGATCGTCAACTGCCGCCGGCGAACGTCGCCGGGATCCCGTTCCGGCGGTTCGACGACGCCCGGATAACGGGGAGGCATCACATCATCCGACTCGGGCAAGGTGACTTCGCCGCCGGGTCGATCTTCGATGATCGCGTCGCGTCCCATCCGCGCATCGCGCTGCTCGAGTTGGCTGAAGAAGGCGGCATATTTCCAAAAGTCCTCCTGGGTCCACCGGTCAAACGGGTGATTGTGGCATTGGGCGCACTGCAATTGGATCCCCATGAAGATCCGCGATGTTGCAGCGGCCAGCTTTTCAGGCTGCAGCGAATGCGACGTGTAAAAGATCGCTGGACCCGAATTGCCCGAACCGCCGGCAGTCAGAAATCCACCCACCAGGTAATCGTAGGGAACGTTGTCACGAAACTGCGAGCGGAGCCATTGATGGAGTTCCGCGACGTTGCCTTGCTGTTGAAGCCCGGTTTGCACGTCCGCCGGCAACAACACTGCGTTCCACCGCGTCGCCAAGTGATTGGCGTACTGGGGAGATCGCAACAATTGATCGACCAGCCGTCCTCTTTTGCTTTCGCCTGGGTCATCGAGAAAACTGCGCAGCGACGCGACGGGCGGCGCAACACCCGCCAAATCGAGCCAGATTCGACGACAGAATTCCGCATCGCTGCTGGTCGCCGCTGGAGTGATTCCGTCGCGCTCCCAGCCTTGCCGTAGAAAATGATCGATCTTCATCGCCGCGGCGCGCAGATCAGGATCTGCATCTTCCGCCGTAGCGGTGATGGGCAAGGCAATCAGGAATACGGCAAAGATGAATGTCACCGGGCGCATGGACCGACCCGTCACGAGAAACGAGGACCAGTACTCTTTATAACAAGCCAAATGCCACATTTTGAGAATTCACTCGATCGCGATCGAATCGATTTCGACGAGGGTATCCTCCGGACCATCGAATTCGAGCTGAATCGATTCGATGGTGCCGCTCCAGGCTTCACCCTGCGGCATCGCCACCGACAGGGTTGAAAACTCGTCGCCTGCTGGCAAATCCAGATTGAAAAGCTGTTCCCCTCGAGCCGCGTCCAACCGCGAGGCATAGCACGCGACGGTGACGCCCTTGCCGGCGCGCGCGGTGATCTGAAAATTACCACGATTCTTTTCAGCGTCGAGGTTCAGATCGCGCCGAACCAGGGTTCCATTTCCTTCGCCCAGTCGGAAATCGAGAAAACCCTGGCGGCCGGCGATATTGCCGAGATGGCTGTCTCCCTGCCAACCTTCGGTTTGCCAACCGCCGCAATCGAATGTGAACAACAATTTGCCATCGTCGGGTTTGCGGTTGTTGATTTGTTCCCACGCGTCGGACAAACCGTCGCCGTCGCTGTCAGTGCGAACCACTTCGTATTCGGGATTGACACCTCGACCCCATTTGTGGTCCTGGGCCTGGTACCGGAGTTCTTCTTTGGATTCTTCCCCTTCACCGGCGTCGCCTTTGGCAAGCCAGTGGTCAAGAAGTTTGCGATGATGGTCGAGCGCGTCGGCAAACTTCGAGTCATTCACCAGATTGTTGATCTGGCTCGGATCATTCTTGACGTCATACAGTTCTTCGCGAGGCCGCTCGCCGAAGTAAATCTCGGTCAACTTGGGTGACAGTTCACCGGCGGCGTACAACTCGCGAAGGTTGATCACAAATTCCCGCGAATCCCGGTACTGAGGCTGCAGAAAAATTCGGTCCGTTTTGTAGTTGCGTGTGTAGCGAAAACGATCGGTGCGGACCGTGCGCACGCGATCGATCGTGTGGTCGAGACGATCCTTAGCCGAAGCGACGAAGCTGCGTGGAACGAATTTTTCGTCGAACAGGAATTGTCCCTCGTACCAGGCGGGGATTTTTACCCCCGCCCACGCCAATGTTGTTGCGGACAAATCGAGCATGTCGACGAGGTCGTCGCGAACCGATGGGGCGGGAACGAACGGATCAGGTCCGGCGATGATGAAGGGAACATGCAGCCCACCTTCGGTTGGCATCTGTTTGTGGCGGACGAGATTGTTCGCTCCGTGATCACCGAAATAGACAATGATCGTGTTTTCGGTGAGACCCGCTTCCTTCAATCCTTGCAAGACTTCCCCGATGAGGTCGTCATCTTTGCGAATCGCGTCGTAGTGCTGCGCAACGACTTCGCGGTAGAGTTCATTTTGCGGATAGTCGCTCGGCACGGTAACCGAGGCGGGATCGGCTTTTCGATTCTCGGGGAAATTTGCCGTGTTGTTTTTTCCACCGGCCGTCTGGATCTGGCCAAAAAACGGTTGGTTCTCTTTCAACGTTTCCCAGGGAACGGGGCTGCGTGACTTGTGCATCAACGAGTATGTCGCCTTCTCGTCCCAGACAAAGTTGTAGTCCGTCTTGCCAAGGTTGAACGTGAAGTATCCGCTTTCCTTGACCAGCTGCGGCAGCAACTTCAACCCGTCGGGCAGATACAGTTTGGCCGGTCCGCGCGAAGACCGATGTTCGTGCGCGTTGAACCGGATCTGGTTTTGGCCTCCCATGATCGCCGAACGGCACGCCGAACAGACCGGTGCCGGCACGAACGCTCGCGAAAAGCGAACTCCCCGCTCGGCAAGCGAATCGATGTTCGGTGTCTCGCCCGCGTTGATCGGGTCGCCATAGCACCCCATCCACGGCGAGGTGTCTTCGGCGAACAACCAGAGAATGTTGGGTCGATCAGCAGCATTCGCTCGAGGGAAGCAAAGGCAAGCGAGCATCAAGAGGGCGATGGATACCGATTTCATGTTTGCTGTTTTACGAATCGCGGGAGGTGGAGGAATTTGCAGGCTTTAGCATACCCCGCCGCTGCCCGGCGCGGTGATTGAAACGCATACGTGGCGGTTTTAACGCATGTGCGGGCCGGGCAAATTGACGGGACCGCACCGACGGCTTACGGCTCAAGTTGGCCGAGCGGTGCGTCCGATGCGATCGATGGAGCAATCTGCATGGACACAAGGATGGGAAAATGCGCCGCCGCTTTCGCACACAATTAATCTGCCCGACGACAAACAGTCTCGTTGCTGTTTTCGTCGGCCTGGCCATTCATTGGTTGTTGCCCGGCCACTGCTTCTCGCAGGAAGTGTCGCTCCCGGTCGGCGTCGTCATCGACGAATTGGACGCAAGCGACGAAGGCATGATCGTCGATGGTCAAAGCAATGCCTTAACGCTTCATGAACTCGAGTCGATGGCGGTGGCATCGAATCCCTCGATCAACCGTGCCGCGGCGCTGGTGTACGCGGCGCGCGGGCGGGCACTCCAGGCTGGGCTCCGCCCAAACCCGGAAGTCGGCGTTGACCTCCAACAACTCGGCAGCGATGGATTGGCCGAACAATACGGCGTGTCTGTCAACCAGGAAATCGTGCGGCGGGAAAAGCTTCGCCTCGACCGATCCATCGAATTGCATGAGGCACACCGCCTTGAACAGCAACTGGCGGCACAGCGACAACGTGTTTTGACCGATGTGCGGATCGCATTCATCCGAGCCCTGCGAGCCGAGCGAGAGCTCGAGTTGACTCGGCAACTGGTCGAGCTGAGCGAACAAGCCGCGCGAGTCACCAATGACCTGTTGCGGGCCCAGGAAGTCGGGCGCACCGATTTGTTGCAGGCCGAGTTGGAGGTTGAGTCAGCTTTGATTCTGCTTCGCAATGCCGAGAACCACCAACTTGCCATCTGGCGCGAAATCTCGTCCATCACTGCACAACCACTCGATCCTCAAACGATTGCCGGTGATATCAACGACGATGTACACGAGATCGAGTTCGACGAGGCACTTGCCCAGTTGCGCCGAGAGAGCCCAGAGGTCGCAGCAGTGCTGGCAGCGATCCAACGCGCAAGATGTAATCTCAGCCGCGAGCAGATCGAGACGCGACCGAATGTTACGGTCGAAGGTTTGATCAATTGGCGGGACAATGGAATCGGAGGCGATGCTGATGGCGGGATCGCAGTGTCGATGCCAATCCCGCTGTGGAACAAGAACCAGGGAGGCATTCGGGCGGCACGACACCAGTTGAACGCAGCCGAACGGGAATTGGGGCAAGTGCAACTGAATCTGAAACAACGCCTTGCGCCGGTTTATCAGCGATACGAAAACGCCAAAGAGCAAGTCGAGCGTTATCGGAATCGAATCATGCCGAAATCGGCCGAAACTCTCGAGCTGACGCGAGAAATCTACGAACTCGGTGAGATCGATTTTGTCAGTTTGCTTACGGTTCAGCGAACCTATGCCAACAATCAATTGGCGTACCTCGATGCGCTCGAGTCGCTGCGTGTGGCCGAAGCCGAGATCACCGGGATGTTGTTAGCGGGAAGCCTCGAAATTCGCTAGCGTGACATCGCCACCGCCACGCTATTGTTCTGGGCTCAGATGCGCTCGTTCTTTTCGTAACGCCGGGCGATTTCTTTCTTGATCAGATCCGCGTTTCGGCGGTTGCTTTTCCATAGCACGTCGACGACGTCACCGACAATCGGAATCGCGCCGACCAACGCGTCGATCACGGTGTTCATCACCATCCTGGTAGCGACCTGCTTTCCCACGCCCGCGCGGATTCCTTCCGCAATCAAGTAGATTTGCGGAAGCAGCGTGACAATATCTCCAAGGCCCGGGATGACACCAAGAATGCTGTCCCAACCGATTCCAATCTTTGTTCCGGGAATCCGGATGAAATCGTCCATCGCCCCGGCGAGCCGATCGAGCCTTCGTTCTATCTCTTTGCGTTGGACGTCGTCCATTGCGTGGCGTCACGCAAGCCATGGGAAAACCGTTTCACGGATTTCGGGTCACCGCGTCGATGCATAGTCTCCGCTTTTTGATACGGGCGACGAAAGCGACTCGACCAACGCTTTGGCTTGCTGCAGATCCTTTGGCTTGAAGAGTTTAATGTTGCCGAGGTAACGGGATTCCATTTGATTCAGCCCCGCGATTTTCTCCCACGACAACCCGTTGGCCAAGTGCCATGCCGCAGCCTGGGCCGTTTTTTGGTTCACTTCCCCGTGTCCAAGCCTCCGGCACAACTGGACCACTCTTGAATCATCGGTGAAGTCGTCGATTGGAATCATGCGATATGCGATGCGGGGATTCGGATCGGGTTTGCCGTGTTCAAGACAAACGGTGCGGGCGGTCAACTTGCGGGTTTTTTCAGGTGCGATTCGCATGAAACCTTGTTGAAACTGGTTTTGATTCCCGCCGCCGAATTGGTTGCCGCCACCAAAGGGCATGCCCTGACCCTGTTGCATTCCATTGCCGGCGTTGAGTCCGCCGCCGACCCCCTGGCTTGCGCCGCCGCCGGCCTGTCCTCCACCGTTTTGACCAAAGCCCTGATCAAATTGTGCCAGCACGGGCACGGCGGCGATGGCGTCGGGCAATTTGAGGTGCAGCACGCGATCGGTCAGGTTCTCGATCAAGACGTTCGCTTTGGCCGCGTTGGCGGGGATGAACTTGACGTTAACCTGGCCAGCGTCGATGGCTGCGAACAAATCAGTCGCGTTTTCTTCAGCGGCCGCCCGATTCCCGAGCAGTCCGACAAGAGCCGTGGTGAAAAGAAAAGTGAGAAGTTGGTTGCGCATGTTGTCCTCGATGGGTTGGAAGTAGCCTTGGACAACAAAGCAGACGGCGTGCCAAACCGAAACTGACCGCCGATCCAATGATTCGGCGCGATCCCGGGATCGCTTGGCGAGAGTGATGGTGATCCAGAATCGAACAATCGCATCATTTTGCAACAATCTGCGGCGCGCCGCGTTGATTGGGTAGACTTTGGGCGGTCTGTTCCTTCTTTGTATTCATTGGTTCAAGTCTGCCATGCGAATCCTGATTGCTGTTGCCCTGGTTGGAGTTGTTCATTTCTCAGCGTGGGCGGACGACCCCGTCGACATCGACGCGCGAATCGGAAAGTACGTTTCGGTCGACTTGACGACTGATGTGACCCGTTTGACCGCCAAGCAACGTCGGATGATTCCGTTGTTGATCGACGCTGCGAAGATCATGGACGAATGTTTTTGGTATGAAGCGTACGGTGACCGAGAACAACTGCTCTCGTCGATTGACGAACCGAAGCTTCGTCGCTTCGCGGAAATCAATTACGGTCCCTGGGACCGGCTCGATGGAAATCGACCCTTCATTGACTCAGTGGGTCCCAAGCCCGCGGGGGCCAATTTTTATCCCGAGGACATGACCAAGGAGGAATTCGAGCAGGCCGAGTTGAGTGGCAAGGACAGTCTCTACACCTTTCTGCGGCGGGACGAGGCGGGTGCACTGAAAGTCGTTCCGTATCGCGAACAGTTCGCGCCCCAGATGAAGCTGGCCTCGGAACTGCTTCGACGAGCGGCCGATCTGGCCGAGGACGCGGGGCTTCGGCGGTATCTGTTGCTGCGTGCCGAGGCGCTGTTGACCGATGACTACCAAGTGAGTGACATGGCATGGTTGGACATGCACGATAACACGATCGACGTGGTGATCGGACCGATTGAGAACTACGAAGACCAGCTTTACGGGTATAAGACCGCGCACGAATGCTATGTCCTGGTCAAGGACAAGCAGTGGAGCGACAGGCTGAAGAAGTATGCGAAGTTCCTGCCCGACCTGCAATCTTCGTTGCCGGTGCCTGACAAATACAAGCAGGAGAAGCCTGGGACCGACACGGAATTGAATGCTTACGATGTCATTTACTATGGCGGTGATTGCAACGCCGGTTCGAAAACAATCGCGATCAATTTGCCCAATGACGAACAGGTCCAATTGCAGAAGGGGACGCGACGGCTGCAGCTAAAGAATGCGATGCGCGCGAAGTTCGACAAGATTCTGCTGCCCATCGCTGACGAATTGATTGCCGGGGATCAACGAAAGCACATCACTTTCGACGCGTTCTTCAGCAACACGATGTTTCACGAAGTGGCCCATGGACTTGGCATCAAGAACACAATCAACGACCGTGGCCCGGTCCGAACGGCGCTCAAGGAGCATGCCGGCGCAATCGAAGAAGGCAAGGCCGATATTCTTGGGCTGCACATGATTAACCAACTCCGCGAGCAGGGGGAAATCACCGCGGACTTGAACGACTTCTACGTCACGTTCATGGCCGGCATCTTTCGCAGTGTCCGATTCGGCGCATCGAGCGCGCATGGTAAAGCGAACATGATCCGCTTCAACTTTTTTCGTGATGCGGGCGCATTCGAGCGTGACGCCGATGGCAAGTATCGCGTGAACGTCGATCGGTTTCGCCAGGCAACCGAGGACCTGTCGTCGCTGCTGCTTCAATTGCAGGGCGAGGGCGATTACGAAGGTGCGGCCCGGCTGGTGCGAGAGAAGGGTGTGATCGGACCGCAGCTGCAAAGCGAACTCGATCGGCTCAGTGACCGCGGAATCCCGGTCGACGTCGTGTTTCGCCAGGGTGTTGACTCGCTGGGGCTTTAAAGACCCGATTCACCCCCGACAGCACTCCCCGAGCCGGTTTTCCCAGCTGATGTACGACGATTCGCCGCGGCGAGGATTTGAGTTGGCGACGGGGGTCAGTCATACTCAGGCCGCGTTTGACACGCCCCCATTTCCAAAAAAACACTTTGCCGGAGACGACCATGCTTCGATTGTTGACCCTCACCTTGCTCGTTGCTTTCCCAATTGCCTGTCTGGGTGATGAGACTGCGCCGCCGGAACCGGACGACATGAAGGTCATCTTCAACGGCACCGATCTGGAGGGCTGGGACGGTGACCCAGAGCTGTGGTCGGTCCACGACGGCGCGATTCGCGGCGAGACAACGGCGGAGAATCCGGCCAATGGCAATACCTTCATCATCTGGAAGGATGGCGTGCTGAAGGATTTTGAATTGCGATTT
>JAHELS010000241.1 GCA_024644085.1 Rhodopirellula sp. | reverse complement strand
CACCTGGACATTGCGAATATCACCCCCGACGCGATTCCCGACCTCGTGGTCGGTGCCGGCCACCGTGGCGGCGGGCAGGTCGAATTGCTCAACGGAATCAACGGCAACGTGATCAACAACTTCACGGCCTACACGGGCGCAACGTCCAAATCGCCGGTTCGAGTCGCGGCACGCGACACCGACGGCGACGGAATTACTGACCAGATCGTCACGGCACAAGGGCCCGACGGCACTCAGAACAAGATCAAGTTCTTCGACATCAGCAACCCGTTGGATGTGCAGTTGGTCGACGAATTCTTCGCCAATCCCGCGGACGACCCGGACTTCATCGGGGCGTATCACATCGACGATTTGATCGGAACGCTTGCGGTCGACGACGAAGAGGACGAGTAGCGAATCGCACCATCGCCGACATGTGAAGGGCGGCCGCGATGATTGCGGGCGTCCCCTTCGCAATCGTTGCACTTTTCCTTTCACGACGAGCCGTCACAGGCGGCCCGTCGCATCGCTGATGCGGGACCACAGGCCGCGAAACCGTGCTGACCGGGCGCCGACTCGGTAATCGTTACGACGTGACTTTTCGGCACGACGATTGGGACCGATTCGAGCTGAACGGCGCATTCGATACAGCCAGAACAACGAGATCTCAGGGTCCGGTTTTGTGCAATGTGGCAATCAATTTGATTGCCTTGTCGCAACGATATCGCCGAAGCTTCCAGTCATGAGCGTTGTCGGCGAACGAATCGTTGTGCCAATCGCACCCGATGTTCAGCGCGGCGGCCACTTGGCACGCATGAAGCAATTCAATCACAGGACACAACCCGATGTCTCACAAAGTGACACTCTTAATCATTTTGATCCTGACCACCGGTACAGGCGTCACATCTTCACAGGAACCGGAACGTTCGGATATCGAGCACCCGTCGCCGGTCAGACTCTTTGACCTGCTCGCAGACCCCGCCGTATCCGAAAGCGTTATGACGACGGCCAATGCGGTGGCGAACGACGAAGCGACGGACACGGTCGAACCGATCTCCGTGATCGAACCGGAAACCGAGGAAACGACCAGCCTGGTCGCCTATGGGTGCGATATCGCCCCGAGCTGTTCGGATCGGTGCGGCACCTGCACCAACTGCTGCGAGGATCCATGTTACCGTCGCTGCTCGCCCTGGTACGGTTACGCCGAATCAGTGTTTTACGATCGTAACAATACCGTTAGCAACCAGGTTCTTGTCGTCGACGAAAACCCCTTCCCGCCCGCCCCTCTGTTTCGAGCCGGTGACTTCAACTTTGACTACGAACCAGGCGTACGGGCAGTCCTCGGTCGGCGCCGCGGACCTTGCGCCGAGTGCAGTGCGTGGGAAGTCGGCTATCTCGGAATTTTTGACTGGAACGACTCGGCCGTGATCACGGGGACCGACGATCGTGGGGTTGCTGGGCCGATCGGTGTTGCCGTCAACAACTTCACCGGTGCCGAGCGGATCCAGCTGGACTATGATTCCGAACTGCACTCGATCGAAGCGAACTGCGTCAAGTGTCGACCGTGCGGTAGCAACGGACGCATCGAGTTCCTCGGCGGCGTCCGATGGTTGTCGCTCGACGAAGAGTTCAATTTGCTTTCCACCGACGACCAACAAAGTTCGACCCAGTACAATGTTCGCACCGACAACGATCTTGTCGGGTCGCAAATCGGCCTGCGGCTGCGACGTTGGTTTTGTGGCAAATGGGAAGCCGAACTGGAGTCCAAGGCGGGTGTCTATGCCAATTGGTCGGAACAGGAGCAGTACATCAGCCCTGATTTCTTGGCCGGTGCACCGTTTCGCTCGCTCCGATCGGATGACGATGACGACATCGCGTTTCTCGGCGAAGTCAACTTCTCGATGGTGCGTCGCTTGACCCGCGGGATGTCGGTACGGGGCGGCTACAACCTGCTGTGGTTGGAAGGGATCGCACTTGCTCCGGACCAAATCGATCTGACTAATACGCCGACAAGCGGAAGCGTGCTCAACGCCGGCGGCTCGCTGTTCGCCCACGGCTTCAGCCTCGGTGGCGAGTTGACTTGGTAGTCCAGCACCGACTCGCCCCCCCGTTGCCCGGCGAACTTTGCTGACGCGACGATTGCCACCCGCCAAGTGACCCAGAAGTCCGCGAACGTCTCCGGCCGTTCGCGGACTTTTTCGTTTGTGCGACGACTTGGGCTGACCCGCCAATCCCCGACCGTTTACCGCGCGCCAGTATCGCTCCATTGAAATACGAATAGAATGGCTCGCGGAATCTCCATTTCCGCACGAGCACTTGTAGGAATGGATACGTCACAACAAGTGCCCTCTTTGGAAGATCCGTTTTCTTCGGACCCGATTTACGATGACAATCTTTATCATTTCGGTTGCGCTGGTACTTTGCGTGTCGGCGATTTGTTCGGTCAGCGAAGCCGCGCTGTACGCTGTTCGCCGCCCCTACTTGCGGCAAATCGCTGACGAGGGCAGCCGCGCGGGTTCGGTTCTGCTCCGCTTCAAGGACAACATGGAACAGCCGATCGCGGCGATTCTTATCCTTAACACGGTTGCCAATACCGCCGGCGCCGCGGTTGCGGGCGCCCAGGCGCAAGTCCTGTTTGGTGACAAGGCATTGGTTTGGTTCTCGCTCGTATTCACGATGGGCGTCCTTTTTTTCTCCGAGATCATTCCGAAAGTCCTGGGGGTCGCCTACAGTCGTCCCGTGTCGTTGGCCATCGCGGTCCCCTGGGCGATCGCGATCAAGATGCTGTATCCCGTGATTCGGCTGATTGATTGGATGTCGCGCTTTCTCAAGCCCGGACGAGTGTTGGCGGCGCCCGAGGACGAAGTACATCAATTGGCGATGATCAGCGCCGAAGAAGGCAGCATCATGCCTTACGAGGCCGACCTCGTTCGAAATGTGCTGCATCTCGATCGAATTAACACGCGCGAGATCATGACGCCGCGGCCGGTCGTTACTAAGCTGGCGTCGGACATGACGCTCCGCGAGGTTTCCGAAAAGATCACCGAGTTCACTTTCTCCCGCATCCCGGTTTACGACAGTGATAACCCCGAGATCTGGAACGGCTTTGTTTTCAGCCGGGACATTCTGGCAGCTCTGGCCAAGGATCAATTCGACGAAAAACTCGATTCGCTCTGTTCGCCGATCCGGTTCGTTTCAGAACAGACTCCGGGGCATATCCTGCTGCGGCTGTTCCTCAAGCACCGGACGCATCTTTTTGGCGTCAACGACGAATACGGTGATATCACCGGGATCGTGACCCTCGAAGACGTGCTCGAGTCGCTGTTGGGCGAGGAGATCGTTGACGAAGTCGATTCGGCGATGGACATGCAGGAGGTCGCGAAACATCGAAAGCGGCAGCGATTACGGGAGGAATCGAAGCAGTGGTCCGATGAGCCGAAGGAAGGTCCCGAAGAATAGACTGCGCCGCGGTCGCACCGATGACACTCAGTCGCACCGATGACACTCAGTCGCGCCGATGACACTCAGTCGCGCCGATGATATTCGCCGGAACGGAAAATTATCGCTCGAGATTTTCAACAATCTCGCGTTTGGCGATCAGCCTCGTTCCGCGTTTGCGGTGGACACCGCAGGCGGTCAGCCATCGATTCTTCATGTCTTCGTGCAACCTCTCGACGGCCGTCGCCCCTGGCCCAACCCCGGCGATTTTTCCGCCGGCACGATGCGCATGCCCGCCGGCACCACCGATTCCATCAAGCGTTGCTTCGAGCAGGTGGATTGCACTGCCGAAACCACGCTGGGTTCGGGCGGAAACCAGCAGATCGTTTTTGATGATCGCTCCGCAAAGAACGCGGCGAATATTCACGCAACGAACCAGCATGTCGGCGACTTCGCCAACGATTTCGGCACCGTCGGCGCGCGGCAGAAAACAGATCGCGGCGTCATCGTAAAGAAACGTGCTTTGCAGCGCGAGCAGGAGATCGGCAAAGTAGTCTTGCGTGAGCGGGGCACTTTCGATTTCGGCCAGCAATCCCGGTTCGCCGGATTCGGTCAACCACGGCAAGACTTCACGATCCAGTGGCGAAAAATAGGTTTCGTGACCGCGGGTTTCCGTACGGCCGGCGTACAACATCGCCGTGGCGAGCTTCGGCCCCGGATCCAAACCTTGTTCGCGTAGATAGCTGGCCACGATCGTTGCCGACGCGGCCACATCGGGGCGAATGTCGGTAAACTTCGTTGCCACCCTGGTGATTTCGTTGGTGTGGTGGTCAATGATCCCAACCGGATCGATCCCATGGCGCGTCAGGAGATGATTGGTTGCCTCCGCCCCGCAATCAACCAGAATCGTCGCGGTATCGTCATCCACGGAAACGTCGTCGAGCAATTCGATCGGGGGTTGCAACAGTTCCACCATGTGCCGATTCTCGGCGCGCACGATCGCCCCCCCGCCGACAACGCGAACCGGCTTGCCAAGCTTTTCCCGAACCAAGACCTGTACGCCCCAGCCCGAGGCGATCGCATCCGGATCTGGATTGTCATGCATCACCACCAGCACCTTGGAATAACCTCTGAGGATTTCCAAAAATCGCGCCGACTTTGACTTAGAGGAGGCCCGCGTCTGTGTCATGATGTTGGAATAAGAATCAGGAGTGCTGGTAGCTTTGTGAAATGGACCGATCCTCGACCGGCGTGCGACGAGATTTTCGCCGCGACGCGGCAAACCCTCGATGGGGCTGGAAACGCCGCCGCCGGGCTCTCCGATCGGCTCCGAAGTCCATGGTACACACGTGGCAACGTTCGGTGTGGATCAACTTGGCGGCGACTCCCCGCATTTGCTCGATCCGACGGAAAGATAAACTGATTGGGCAAATCGTACTCTCGCTCGGCATGCATTGAGGTCAAGGATGTTTGAAACGATCATTTCCTTTGTCGAGGAATTGCGACAGAACTTTCGAGTCGTCGATGCAATCGACATTTTGCTGGTGTCATTCTTTCTGTACGGCGCGCTGTTGTGGTTTCAGCGGACCGCTTCGCGCGGCGTGCTGATCGGTTTTGCCGCGCTCGCGATGGTTTATTTTCTGGCACGCGGGCTGGACATGTACCTGACCTCGTTGGCGTTTCACACGAGTTTCGCGGTCCTGCTGTTCCTGCTCGTCGTCGTTTTCCAGGAAGATTTGCGGCGATTGCTGGAACGGGTTTCTTCGATTCATCCACTTCGCCTTTCGCGGACCGAGGATCTGTCGCTCGAACTCGACACTTTGGTAGAGTCGGTATTTCACATGTCGAAAACCCGAACCGGCGCATTGATCGTCATCAAGGGCCGGGAACCATTGGCACGCCATCTCAACGGCGGCATCGTGCTTAATGGACGGGTCAGCCTGCCGCTGCTGTTCAGTATTTTTGATTCCCACACCCCGGGTCACGACGGTGCGGTGGTCGTGGAACGCGACAAGGTTACCCAGTTCGCGGCGCACCTCCCCATCTCGGTGAACTCCGACGAAATTGCCGGACGGGGAACTCGTCACAGTGCGGCAATTGGCCTTTCGGAAAGATCCGATGCATTGACGATTGTTGTTTCCGAGGAAAGGGGCACGGTCAGCGTGGCACAGGCGGGCCACCTTATCGAGGTCGCAACTGCTGCGGAATTGAAACAACGATTGGAAACATTTGCGGCGTCCACGTATCCAATCGCCTCGCAGCCTTCGCGGAAACAAATCTTGTTCCAGAACGTGCATCTCAAAATGCTTGCTGTCGCTGTCGCAGTACTTGCCTGGTTTGTGCTCGCATACGACCCGAACACGATCCAACGAACATTCGTCGTTCCGATCGAATACCGCAACCTCGCAGCACAGCTGGAGTACGATCCAAACGCTCCGAACGAAGCCCGGGTCACACTTACCGGGTCCGAACGCAATTTCCGGTTTCTCGACCCGGGCACTCTCAAGATCACGCTCGACATGGCCGAACGGGGAATAGGATTCCAGGAGATTCAAGTCAGTGACGAGAATATTCGATTGCCGGGGAACCTTTCAATCTACCGAATCGAACCGAGAATCGCCCGGCTCTACCTGCAAAACAAACGGCCGAAAGTTGAGCCGACCCAAAAAACAAACGGCGGCCCCCAACCATGATTGGTTCTTGCGTCAACTGCTGATCATCGGCATGAACAACGATGCGAATCCAAGAAACGACGCGAACCCAACGATGTCAGTGACGGTGGTCAGGAAAATCGAGGCGGATTGAGCCGGATCGCGGCCAAAGGCTTGGAGAATCAGTGGGATCACGGCGCCCGAAATTGCCGCGGCTGCCATGTTAACGACCATTGCCAAACCGATCACCAACGCCAGCCCGAATCCGGCCGCCGTCGAGTCACCCGCCATGATTCGCCACCCGAAGACTGCAATCGCAGTGACGATGGCAACGGCGATTCCGTTCACGGTTCCCGCCGTCAATTCCTTGACGACCAAACGTTTCTTGACTCCGGGGATGATTTCCCGCAGCGCCAACCCTCGCATCACGACCGCGAGTGATTGCGACCCCGTGTTGCCCCCCTGTCCGGCGACGACTGGCAACAGTACCGCGAGAGCCGCGACCTTCGCGATCACACCCTCGAAAACACCAACCACCGCCGCCGCCATGAATGCAGTCAGCAAGTTGACGAACAGCCACGGCAAGCGGCTTCTGACCACAAAGCCGACCGGCGACAACGCACGCTCGTCCGCCCCCGCACCGACGATCTTCTGGAAATCCTCGAAGGCGGCTTCCTGGCCGGCCTGCAATGCCTCGGCATGCTTCACAACACCAACCAAGCGGCCTTCATAATCGACCACCGGTATCGCGAGAAACTTTCGCTCCCGCATCAACTGGACAACTTCCTCGCTGGCCATCGTGTCGGGAACGCTGAAGACCTCCTTTCGCACCAACGGCTGGATCGGGTCGCGCGGCGCCGCCAATAACAAATCACGCATGTTCAGCACCCCGATCAGAGTGCCGTCCCGCTGGGTCACGTACAGATAGTGCAACGCCTCGCGTGGTGCTTTTCGAATCGCGGAAATTGCCTGCTGGACGGTGAAATCGCTCGAGAGGGATGCGACTCGCGTTTCCATGATCCCGCCAGCGGTATCGCCGGCATATTTCGCCAGCTCAAGTAGCGGACGCGAGACCTCTTCGGATAATCCCTCGAGAAGCTGTTCGCGGTGGTCTTCGTCCAATTGATGCAGAATGGTCGAAGCGACACGCGGGGACGCCTCTTCCAGCAATTCCGCCGCGCGCCCGGTCTCGAGTTTCGACAGGATCGGTGCCACCGACGCTGGACTGATTCGCTCCAACAACGTGACAGCAACGTGCGATGGAAGCGTTTTGAATAGACGAGTCCGTTCGGCGAGGTCAAGTCTTTCAAAAGCCCTCGCGGCATCCTCGGGATGTAACTCGACAAAGCTGCGTAACAATGATTCAAGTGGTCTCAAGATCATGCCCTCCAATGTTGGCTCTGGCGCGACGGAATGATAGCACCTTCGATCAAATACGCTCAAGCACCCGGATCACCCTGAAGTTCATGCCGACGCGACGACGTTCACAAGCGTCACCGTGATTCGATCCCTTTTCGACACGCGAACGGATCAGAAAGCCAATCCGCTTGTCGAATCGAAATGCTCATTCTAGCGGCTGAGCCAGGGGCGACGATATCACGCCAAAGCGAATGAAATCGGCGAGGTCACCGCCAAGGTCGCCAAGCAGCTTGGGCGAGACATCCAGATTGTTTCGGCAGGACACTCCAGGCTGAGATCAACATGCCGACGGTTGTCGGCCGTTAGCCAGATACCAGCACGATGCGCCAGTTTTGAGGTTGCGCCATTCACAAGTACGCAGCGCTAGTTTTGATCTCGCGCGATTTACAAGCTTCGTAGGCCGGACCGAGCTTTGCGAGTTCCGGCATTGTTTTGAGTGATCGCCGGAACTCGCAAAGCTCGGTCCGGCCTACGCCTACGTATTAAGTAGATGCGGATATCCCGCAAGTGCCCAGGTCTTGTGTCCAGGTCATTGCGCCCAGGTCACTTTGACACGACGCTCGCGCGTGGGGGTCAATCCGGGAATTCGGATTCATTGACCGCCGGCAGCGTGTCTTTTCCGGAAGATGGATGAAGCCGGGGACGATCGTGAGGTTCAGAGACAGATTCGGCCGGCTCGTTGTCGGCTTGAGAGTCAGGGTGCGGATCCACCGCACAGGCTCCAGCCAGTCACGTCTTGACACCGAATCTGGGTAGCACCCAGGCATTCAAAACAAACCAAACGCCGAGAAACGCGAAAACAAACAATATCTCTTTCATTCGTCGTCCCCTTTTTTCAATGCAAACATCCGATGAACCGATTCAATTTGTTTCATTTCGAGCAAATCACGTGCCGCCGTCGCGGACCTGGTTCCAGGGCATTTATGCCAGAACCCTTGGCATTGCACATGTATCCGTGATGCACGCGAACATCAGCCCGGCGCCGGCGAACGCGGAGAGCAGAACGAAGCAGATGTTCCAGAATCTGTGACAAGTCAGTTCCTCGCCTTTTCGTTACACCGAAATAATGCGATATATTTTCGACGATCGCATCGAGCAACCGTCGGGCATCGATCCGACTATCGACGCGGGCGTAAGAAACGGCTTTCGATGCACGCCATCAGTTGTTCGAGGTGTGGTTCGGTGACCTGGTAGAAGACCTTTCGACCTTCGCGCTCGCTGGTAAAAAAACCACATCGCTGCATCAACCGAAGATGTTCCGAGGCCACATTGTCGGGAACCCCGGAGTCCTCCGCCAGTTCGCCC
>JAHELS010000047.1 GCA_024644085.1 Rhodopirellula sp. | reverse complement strand
AAGGTCGATCCTCAAATGTTCGAATTCAAAGCTCTTAACTGAACCACGCACCCGCGACGCGACATCGCGAAAAATCGGCCTACGTCGCTGTCTCGCGAGTCCTGCGCGCTGGGGTCGGGCCCAATCAGCGTAGAACGTGGCTTTCCCAGGCCCGTGGCTAGCCATCGGCTCAGAATCAGGTTCGAACGCATTTGCGCGACGCGGAGCCTACGGCGTCAGGAATACTTGCAGCTTTCGACATCCATGGGCCCCCAGCACGAGGCTCTGTTCGATGTCAGCCGTCTTGCTCGGCCCCGAGACGAAGACGCCAAAGCCGGGATCGGGGGCTCCGATGCGTGCGTAAGCGTCATGCATGTGATGCACCACGTCGCGGCGAGATACCACAATTGCGAGGTACTGCGGAATGAACAGCATCACACGGTGCGGCAGCGTCGATCCAGAAACCCAAATCGCACCATTCTCCGCCACGATGAACTCGCCTCGCGCAATCACCCAATCGAGTGAAGAGAGTAAGTGAGGATCCTGGTCAACCGTGACTTCGACGTTGCCCGCGACCGCCTCGGGGACCAGCGACGCGATCTCCTTTGCCTGCGAGTAGGCCTCGATCGAACCAAGCAATTGCTCGACCTCGTTGGGGCGTTCAACAAGATGGGCTTCTCCGCCAACCACCGCCAACATCTCGACGAACTTCGTTACCGGGTCATCGAAGCAGGTTAGCCTGGACGAATCGAGTTCCGGCAAACCGGGAGATTCGACATGCCAGGAGGACAACCGATCGAGGATCGCGCGACGGCTTCCCGTTTGCGCGGTGCGGGTTGTAGGCTCAGAATCGCTCATGAGTGAAGGGGCTTACCTGCGTTTTTCACGAACTTCGGTGACGTCGATACCACTGCCGAAAACTTTCCCGCGGAGGCTGGGGCAATTCCCGCGCAATGGTCCACGTGTTGAATCGATTGTGGGTCACCCAGCGGGGTGCAAACCGGAGCACGAGGCGACCCATGCGACCTGCAATCGCGAACAGCCGGGGATGCTGGAACAAAAGAGACGCCATTTTCATTCCGAATCGCTTGCCCCACGGCAACAACCTTTTTCCTACGAGTTCCTTACGCCATGCAAGCAGCTGATGATGAAGCGGAATCTTGACCGGGCAGACGTCGGTGCACGATCCGCACAGGCTGCACGCGTAGGGCAGGCTCTTGTAGCTCTTGGCGTCTCGAGTCGGGGAGAGCACCGATCCAATCGGACCGGGGACGGTTGCGTTGTAGCTGTGCCCGCCGCTACGCCGGTAGACCGGGCACGTGTTCATGCAGGCGCCGCATCGAATGCAATGCAACGAATCGCGGAACTCGCGGCTTTCACGCAATCGGCTGCGCCCGTTGTCGACCATCACTATGTGCAGTTCGCTGTTGTCGTCGCGCGGACCGTGAAAGTGCGACGTGTAGCTGGTGATGGGTTGCCCGGTTGCCGATCGGGCCAACAGTCGTGTGAATACGGCGAGATCGGTAAAGCGCGGAATCAGCTTTTCGATTCCCATGCAAGCGATGTGGACTCTCGGCAAGGAAACTCCGAGGTCGGCGTTCCCTTCATTGGTGCAAACGACAAAGCCACCCGTTTCGGCGATCGCGAAGTTGACACCGGTGATCCCCACTTCGCCGGCCAGGAATTTCGAACGCATATGTCCACGTGCTGCCTCGGTCAGGTATTGAGGATCGGATGCTCCCGCGTCGGTACCGAGATGCTCGTGGAATGTCTCGCCCACCTCTTCCTTCTTGATGTGGATCGCGGGCAGCACGATGTGGCTGGGAGGTTCATGTCGAAGCTGCACAATCCGCTCGCCCAAATCAGTATCAACCACCTCGATCGCATTCTCTTCGAGAAAATGGTTCAGCCCACACTCCTCGGTCAACATGGACTTGCTCTTGACGATTCGGCTCGTCTCGTGCTGCCGCAGAATACTCAGCACGATCTCGTTGTGCTCGTCACCGTCCGCCGCCCAGTGAACGGTCGCACCGAGCGCCGTCGCATTTCGCTCGAACTGTTCAAGGTACTCGTCGAGGTTGGCGATCGTGTGCGTCTTGATCTGGGAAGCCAACGAGCGCAGATATTCCCATTCCGGAACCGAGTGGGCCTGGATGTCTCGCTTGCTGCGGACGAACCACAGAGCCTTGTCGTGCCAGTGAGATCGTTCGTCATTGACGACGAAATCGTGAGCCGCAGTTGGGTGATCAACAATCGGAAGCTTGTTCATTGAACGTTTGTCACGAATTGCTGGGTGTGTTGTTCTGTGTCATCGGTCGCCGGATCATCGGCTGGGTGCCGTTAGGATGTTTTCGTTAATCTCGAGGGGTCGACCGGCCAGGATCTGTGCGACATGCATGACGTGAATCGGGTCTTCTTGCCGGCGAATGATCCCCTGCATGTGCATCAGACAACTCATGTCGGCCGACGCGATCACCTGGCTATCTGCCTGGAGGTGATCGGCAACCCGGTCACGCCCCATCGAAGCAGACACATCTGCTTCATTGACCGCAAACGTACCGCCGAAGCCACAGCATTCGTCCGTTCGAATTGGCTCACGCCAGTCGATATCTCGAACCAGATTCATGACGGTTCGTACCTTGTCGACTCGTGGGACCATCGATTCACTCGACGCTCCCAATCGCAATTCCCGGAGCCCGTGACAGCTTTGATGCAGTGAAACACGATGTGGAAAGGAGACATCAAGGTGATCCGTACGCAATTCGTCATGGAGATATTCGCACAATTCGAATGTCCGGGAGGTGACCTTATTGAAGCCGGCATCCTCGTCATCAAAATATTCGGCATAGTGGTGCCGAATCATGGCGGTGCATGAACCCGACGGGCAAATCACGGCATCATAATCGGCAAATATCCGCACGACATGACGGGCAACGGGCGCAGCGTCATCGGCGCATCCGGTGTTGGCCATCGGTTGGCCACAACAGGTTTGACCTGGCGGGTAATCGACGTCGACACCGAGCGATTCGAGCAATTCGAGAGTCGAGATCGCCACGTCCGGAAAAAACTGGTCGATGTAACAGGGAACAAATAGTGCGACCGGCATGGGCAGGAATTCAAGGGAACGCGGGCACGATTGGATCGCCGCAGTATAACTGCAATCGCGTGCCGGGAATTGTCAGGCGAGCCGTCCGGTGCTCAAGACGGTTGACGAGGCTGTTTTCGATTTTCGATATCGCGATCACGCCGCTCGAGCAAGTGTGCTTTGCTTTGGTATTTCAGACTGATGATCGCGTCAGTCAAGGGGGCGAATGTACAAGTGAAAGCTTCGCAGGCCGAGTTCGTGAGCTTCGTAGGCTGGACCATCGTGCATGTTTTCTCACACAATGGCAAGGACTGCGGCTGTCGCTTTCACTGCTTAGCGGACTGGTGCCGTTTGTAAGCTTCCTCCAGTTTGCGAATGAAATCGACGACCTGTTCGTGCAATGGCTCGGTTCCCGAGACCACTAAAACGTGATCGACGGCCGAGACGCTGCAAGGCCCACCGGTCGAATCCCACATATGCGGAACGACCGATGCTGTCAGAGCGCGGATCACCTGGTCCGATTTTTCGGTGAGCGTCTCAGGAATCGCGTACATCCGCACGGTCAAGTTTTGCTCTGCGTGTTCGAGCGTGGTGATCATCAAGACTTCGTCTTTGACCGCGTACGTCAGATCGAGCTGCGACAGCATCAACCGCAAAAAACTCCGCAGGCTGACATTCTTTAGCGAGAGCGTGATCGGTACGTCCGTATCGATCCCCAACTCTTCGAGTGCACGAACGTTGGCGATGATCGGGATCTGGTGTTGCTCGGAAAGCGATTGCAACGCATCGACCAACGGTGTCTCGATAAGGGTAAGACTTGTCTTTTCGCCCAACACCTTACGAATTCTCTCGCCCGCGTCGGTCCCCTTTTCGCCAGTCACTTTCTCCACGCGTGGCTGCGTCGCCGGAGCCCTGGCTGGGCCCCGTCTCGCGCGGGGCTTCGGGGCGTCCTTGGGCTTGGGGGCGTCCTTGGGCTTGGGGGCGTCCTTGGGCTTCACGGCGAACGGATCAGCGCCGAAAGGATCGTCACCGCCGCCACCGAAGGGATCGTTTTGGGCGGTCAGCGGAAGAGTGAGAAACAGGTAACTGAGAGCCAGGATGAGAAATCGTTTCGGTACCATCGGACCAGGCCGCCTGAGCAAGAGAAGAGAAGCTGAGTGCTGACCACCATGGTCCCAAAGTGTAACGGCCGCTGCAACCGATTGGTGGTGTTACCATGTTCCAGGGGATGAGCTAAAAAGGGCTTCGCCCGTGAACTCGAACGAGCCCGAAATGTTTGTGCAAACACGCCGCGAAGACGATCGCCGCCCCAACATCATCTTCATCATCACCGATCAGCAACGGTACGATACGATCGCGGCCCTGGGGTACCCGCATGTTGCCACGCCGAATCTGGACCGGCTGGTCCGTGAAGGGATCACCTTCGAGCAATGCCATGTGACGGCCGCATCGTGTGCCGCGGCGCGGGCGAGTCTGTTCAAGGGGTACTATCCCCACACGACGGGAATTCTCAAGAACGCCGACACCTGGCGACGAAGTTGGATCGAACTGCTGAACGATTCCGGCTACTACTGCACCAACATCGGAAAAATGCATACTTGGCCGTACCAGACCGAGTTGGGATTCCACGAGCGGTACGTGGTCGAGAACAAAGACCGGTACCTCGAAGGCCGGTACTACTTTGACGAATGGGATCGGGCCCTGCGATTTCGCGGACTGGTCAAACAGCAACGAGAATCTTATCGCCAGAGGGAAGATTACCGATCAGCGCTGGGTGCATTCGAGTGGGACCTCCCCGAGGAGACGCATCCCGACAATTTTGTGGGCGACATGGCCACGTGGTGGATCAACTCGAAGCCGAAGATCGGTCCGTTGTTTCTGCAAATCGGGTTTCCGGGCCCTCATCCGCCCTACGATCCCGTGCCCCGGTACGCCGAACTCTACATGCAGAAGGAACTGGATTTGCAACCGGTGACAAATGACGAACTCGACGGACTTCCCCCGGCCCTGCAGGAGCTTCGGCAACACAACCACGATATCGATCATGATTCGGTTGTCATGGATCTGAATCCGACTCAGGCGCAACGTCATCGGCAAAGGGCGTACTATCTCGGCAACGTGACGATGATCGATGAAAAGGTGGGCGAAATCCTTGACGCACTCGAGCGTAATGGTTACCTCGAAGACTCGATCATCATTTTCACGAGTGATCACGGTGACTGTCTGAGCGATCACGGTCAAAGTCAGAAGTGGACGATGTACGACCTGATCACACGTGTGCCGATGATCATTTGGGCACCCGCACGATTTGGGGAGTCGCGCACCGTCGATTCGCTGGTCCAACAGATGGATCTGGGTCCGACGATTCTTGATTGGGCTGGAATTCCCCTCCCCGACGACTGGGAAGCATCCACGTTGTCGCCCGCCCTCGATCCTGCCGAATCATTCGCGGGACGCGACTTTGTCTACTGCGAACAGGGACGGGACGCGGTTTTGACGGGCTGTGAGTTCATGACAATGGTTCGCGACAAGAGATATAAACTCGTCCATTTCCTCGACGAGCCTGACGGGCAATTGTTTGACCTCGTTGCCGACCCCGACGAGACGGTCAATCGCTGGGAGGACCCCTCGGCCGCAGACGAGAAACAGCGGCTGCTATCGGAGCTGCGCGAGTGGCGCATTCGCAGTGGAGTTCGCACAAAAGATTGGTGCAGCCAATGGCGCTGACCCGGCCTCGCGATATAACAGGGTCGTCTGTGGACCATGACTTCATTTCTTGCGCACGGCAGAAAAGATAAAATGACTGTTACTTTTGCCCGATTCGGGACAATCAGCTTTCTAGCCTTGCTGGCGTCGTTTCCTTGTGCATCGGCCGAGGATGGTGCGGATCAACCCACAGGGGTCTCTGGAATCGAAAGGGAATTATTCAGCGACAGCATTACGCCGGGCGAAAACTTTTACCTTTATGCCAACCAGCGCTGGCTCAACGAAACGAAGATACCTGCCGACAAGTCGAATTACGGCATCTTCACGATGTTAGATGATCAAACACGGGCGCAAGTCCGCACTTTGATCGAAGAAGCCGCTGCGGCGAATAGCGCAGCGGGATCGGCGGGACAGAAAGTCGGCGACCTGTACCGCGCCGTTCTTGACGCCGAGGCCCGCAACCGTGCCGGCATCAGACCGCTCGACGATCTGCTGTTGTTGGTCAACCGCATCCGCAGGAAACAGGATTTTGCCGCGGCAATGGGCTCCTTCGCGCGCGCGGGTGTCAGCGGGCCACTCGTCCCCTATGTCAATGTTGATGCGCGAGACAGCGACAACTACGCGGTCTACATCACGCAATCGGGATTGACGCTTCCCGATCGCGACTACTACCTCGAAGACGAACCACGATACGTCAAGCTTCGAGGCGAACTGAAAAGTTACATCCGCGACATGCTCGCCTATGCCGATGTGCCGAATCCGAGCGGTGCCGCCAGTGGAGTGTTCGAAATCGAATCTAAACTTGCTGCGCACCATTGGACAAAAACCGAAAACCGTGATCCGGAGAAGACCTACAACAAGAAGACATTCGCCGAAATGCGGAGTCTTCTCGATGGGTTCAACTGGAGTGTCTATGGCGATACATCGGGAATCAGCGGCCAGAGCAGTTTCGTGGTCAGACAACCGAGCTATTTGGACGCAGTTGGTGACATTGTTGCCGAATCTGAACTGGAGGATCTGAGAAACTATCTCCGTTTGAGGTTGATCGATACCTACGCCAGCAGCCTGAGTGAAAATATTGAACGACGCCATTTTGAATTCCACGGAACCGCCATCACGGGGGTTACCGAGCAGGAACCGCTGTGGAAGCGAGGGGTCAACGTAACCGGGAGCGTGCTTGGAGAATTGGTAGGCCAGTTGTACGTGGAGAAACATTTTCGGCCCGCTGCGAAGCAGCGAATGAATGAGCTCGTCGTCAATCTCAAACGTGCGTTCGTCGATCGCATCAGGACACGCGATTGGATGGGCAAGGGGACCAAGATCCAGGCGCTCGAGAAGCTGTCGATGTTCACAACCAAGATCGGCTATCCGGACCAATGGAAAGATTACTCCGATTTGTCCGTACGCTCGCAAGTGATTGCCACCAACCTGATCGCCGCAGCAGAGTTCGAACACAATCGCGACCTCAAGAAGCTCGGCGGTCCGATCGATCGCAGCGAATGGCACATGACACCACAAACGATCAATGCTTATTACAACCCGGTAATGAATGAGATCGTTTTTCCGGCCGCAATACTACAGCCGCCGTTTTTCAACATGAATGCCGATGACGCGGTCAACTACGGCGCTATCGGCGCCGTGATCGGACATGAATTGAGTCACGGATTCGACGACAAAGGCAGCAAGTACGACGGCAAGGGAAATCTGCGGATGTGGTGGACCGAATCGGACCGAGAAGAGTTCGAGCGGCGTGCCGACGGCCTGGTTCGCCAATACGACGGGTACCAACCCCTGCCGGGCAATTTCGTCAATGGGAAACTGACTCTGGGTGAAAACATCGGAGACCTGGGCGGCTTGAGCGTTGCCTACGAGGCGTACCGGCTGTCACTTGGCGGATCGGAAGCACCGGTTATCGATGGCTTGACCGGCGATCAACGTTTCTTTCTCGGGTGGTCTCAGATTTGGCGTCGACTCTACCGCGAGCCGGAACTACTCAAGCGGCTCGTGACCGATCCTCATAGCCCCAGCGAGTATCGGGTGAACGGGATCGTACGCAACATGGATGCATGGTACGACGCCTTTGACATCAAGCCGGAGGATCCGCTCTATTTGAAACCGGCTGACCGCGTGAGGATCTGGTAGGACGCCGCGATCGGTTCGAAATGACGCCTCTTGATTGGAGACTTCGATCGTGCGATTCGTTTGCCTGCTCACGCTTTGCTTGGTCGCGATCATCGTTACGGCCGAAGATTGGCCCGGGTTTCGAGGACCCACCGGCGATGGCAAGACCGAGGCCGCGGACTATCCAACCCGCTGGGACGAGTCAACGAACGTTCGCTGGGCGGTCGACTTGCCCAAGCCGGGCAACGGCAGTCCGATTGTTGTCGGCGACAAGGTCTATCTCGCCGCTGCCGAAGACGACGACGGGCACCAGCGTAGTCTTTTCTGCTTGCATGCTGACACCGGCGAGCAATTGTGGATGCAACGTGTCGATTTCGAACAAAAGATGCCGACGCACAAGACGAATCCCTACGGAGGCAGCACTCCGGCGAGCGATGGTGAGACGGTGGTCGTTTGGCACGGATCGGCTGGTTTGCACGCCTACAACACGGCGGGAGACCTGAAGTGGTCGATCGATCTCGGCGAATTCCGGCACATGTGGGGCTATGGGACAAGCCCAGTGATCGTTGGTAACCGTGTGATTCTGCACACCGGTCCTGGGAAGCGCGTTTTTGTTGCCGCTTTCAATCTCGATAGTGGTGATGAAATCTGGCGGCACGTAGAACCGGTCGACGGGACGGGCGAGCGTAATAGCGCAGGCCACTACATGGGTTCGTGGTCGACTCCCGTCGTCATCGACCGTGATGACAAAACAATTGCCGTCTGTGCGCTTGCGACACGTGTTTGTGGGCTGGATGTCGAGACGGGAGACCTGCTCTGGTACTGCGACGGACTTCGCGGCGAGCGTGGGGATCTGGCGTACAGTTCGCCGATGATCGTGGGCGATTTGTGCGTCATGATCGGCGGCTTTCGGGGGCCGGGCTTCGCATTCCGGATCAAGGGTACCGGCGACATCACCGAGAATCGCTTGTGGACCAATACGAACAATCCACAGATGATCGGTACCGGTCTGTTGATCGACTCTCACGTCTATCGCGTGGGTGCCGGCCCGTCCGTCATTGACTGTCTCGACGCAGAAACCGGTGAGATAATTTGGGAGGACCGCGCTGCGAGCGGTACCTATTGGGGCTCGTTGGTGTACGACGGAAAGGTGGCGATGGCGACGGACCAAAAGGGGGCGACGATCGTTTTTGAACCCTCGCCCAGCGGGTTTCAACAGATCGCACTGAACAAGTTGAATGACCAATGCAACGCCACGCCGGCCTTATCCAACGGTCGCATTTACATTCGGACCGCCCGGAAACTGTGGTGCATTGCCGAGTGAAGGTGAAAGCCCTCCTCACGGCGTTGTAACCCTTCCCGCGACGTAAACCTCGTTACTGCTTGTTCAGTTGCCAATCGTAGTCGAGGTACGAGACGGAAACCGTATTGTTTTCTGCTGCCACCTTCGCAGCAGATGTCGGTAGCCATTTTGAGATCATCCTGAGCTGGGCCGTCTGGTCTGCCCCGAAATCGTCCTCGAACCAGTCGATGATCGCGGATAACAGGAACCGCTTGCGGCCTACGTCGTGCTGGAAATTCTGGGCACGGCTGAAAAAATCCTTTGTGTTGGTTTCAAGCTGGTCTTCGATGCGCTCGGACCGATACGCTTCGTTCATTAGCCTCGGGCAACCGTTGGATGCGCAAACAATCGCAAAGTGGATGCGAGGTTCATTCATCTTGCGAAGAATCTCATGCTCGATGTGTTCGAGTGAAACCGGATCACCACCAACGTAAAGCTGCAGGTGTTTCCAGATGTTGTAACCAAACAACCTTGCAGTGTGGTTGCGAATACTCGTGGTGGGGTACTCGCGGAGAATCCCGCGAATCGTCACCGCGTTGTAAGCGTTGATCCAAAACGCCAACCGCGCGTCGCGCGTCGCATTGACTCGGTGGCTCGCCGATGACAAGTGCTTCAGATACTCATCCAATTCGATGACGTCCGCTGCATTTGCTTTCCAACCTGCGTAATCAACGCGGCCGTCGGAATTGACATACTTTTTCAATAGCTCATCCCAAGGGGAATGATCGATTTCGTCAATCGAGACCAGTGCCGATTGTTGTTGGCCGACGTAGACAATGGTTGCGGCAACCGCCGACGTGCGGTCCACGACATTCAAAGCCGCAATGAAGATCAGCGAAACGACAGCAATCCTTAGCACGACCGACATCCTTTTACAAAGATTGACATACCCGGACGATACACTTGCTCGGCCAGGGATGTGAGACGAATTCGCACGCTGGTTTTTTTCGGCAACTCGCACGACTATGGGATTAATGTCGAAAGCATCGCATCGACCGCCGCGGCGGACACCGATCGATCCCGGAGGTCCATCCAGTCGATTCGCCCGTATAATGAGCCTGGATTGATGCGGCGCGCGGGCCGGTTTCGGTGTTGGTACAATTTCTCGCAGGTTTCCGGTGCAAGTGCGTCTGCCAGCGGACGAGGAATCGATCGTTACCGCCGGGCCGCTCCCATCGGATAGAAGAGCGATCTTGATCCGGATAGGATGAGGAAAATCGATCGTATCGACGCGTCGTCCTCTGGTTCAGCGGACGCTTCGTGATGACCCCGGTTATTCGACACCCTTTTCATTTTACTCTTTGTCGGGAATCGACCCTCCATGTCGCAGGAAGCGTTTGAAACGTCGCGTCAGCTGCGAGAGAACATCGAGCGCGTGGTGCTGGGAAAGCCCGACGTCGTTCAGATGCTGGTGATCTCGTTGTTAGCCGGCGAGCACGTTCTTCTCGAGGACGTTCCGGGTGTAGGCAAGACTTTAGCAGCAAAGGCACTTGCCCAGAGCATCGACGGTTCGTTTGCCCGATTGCAATTCACCCCTGACCTGTTGCCAAGTGATATCACCGGCAGCGTGATCTATCGTAGCGACACGCGAGAGTTCGAATTCAGTCCCGGTCCGATTTTCGCCAACGTTGTGCTGGCGGACGAAATCAACCGCGCGCCACCCCGTACCCAGTCTGCGTTGCTCGAAGCGATGAGCGAAGGTTGCGTTTCGGTGGATGGGACGACACATCGATTGCCAAAACCATTTATTGTTGTCGCGACGCAGAATCCATTCGAGTTTGAAGGCACGTATTCGTTGCCGGAAAGCCAACTTGATCGATTCCTGCTGAGGACATCCATTGGATACCCGGATCGGAATATCGAACAACAGGTCATGTTGACTCACCGCGCGGGTGAACCGGTCGACGAGTTAACGCCTGTGGTTTCGGTCGAGGCGATTCGTGCGGCGCAGGAAGTTGTTCGGGACGTCGCATTTGACGAAACTTTGGTCGACTACCTGCTGGATATTGTTGATTCAACACGCCAACACGATGGATTTCAGGTGGGTGTCAGCACGCGGGGGGCGCTGAGTTTCTATCGCGGCTGTCAGGCTCGCGCGGTAACGGAGTCACGCGATTTCGTCACTCCGGATGACGTCAAGGCATTGGCCGTTGCATCACTCTCGCACCGAGTCCTCCCCGAAGGAATCTTCCAGGGCGCCAGTCGCGAAGCGGTCGAGACTCAGGTCGCCGACCTGTTACAGCAAGTTCCTGTTCCTGTTTGATGAAGCGAGTCCTTTTGAACGGCCTGATCACGTCGACTCGGAGGCTGCTATGACTGGTTCACGATATGGGGAACCACGGCGTAAGCACCGTTTGACCCGGCTGGGATTCCATTTTTTGTTTGTAGGCGGATTCGCCATGCTCGGCGGAGCGCTTCGCGGCTTCAATCTATTGCTCGTGCTCGCGGGGCTTCTGGTCGGGGCGCTGATCATGCAATGGCGTTGGTCACGCCGGAGCGTCGAAGCGGTCCGCGTACAACGGCGATTGCCAACCGAGGCATTTGCAGGAAAGCCGTTCCGCGTGCGGTATCGATTGCGCAACCATAGTCGAATATTACCGGTTTGGATGATGCGGATCGAGGACCGAATCGAGTCACTTGACGGCATCGACAAAGCGTTAGCAGTTTGCGGTGTCGGCGCGATCTCGCCACAGCAGACGGTCGTTCCTCATTACGACTGCCTCGTCGCGCGTCGCGGACGGTACCGATTCGGCCCAATCGGTTTGATGACCACTTTTCCGTTTTCTCTTTTTAGTTCACGCCAGGCGGCGGATGAAGTCGCCGAACTGCACGTGTTTCCGGAGTTGTTGACTCTGCGTGGCCGGTGGCAACAACGGCTGTCCAGCCGAAGCGGGGGAGTCGCGACAACGGCTCGACGCAGCGGCGCGGTCGAGGGAGACTTTTTCGGATTGCGGGAATGGCAAACCGGCGACAGCCCGAAATGGATCCACTGGCGGACCACGGCCCGGCTGAATGAACTCGCCGTGCGTCAGTTCGAGCAACAGCGACGGTTCGATACGTGTGTTCTGGTCGACGCATTCGAATCAGAGAAACCAGCTGATTTGGAAGCAGCGATCAGCCTGGCGGCGACGTTTCTCGTCCATCTCGTCGGATCCCCTTCCAATCGCATTGTCCTTGCCGTCGCCAGCACGACTGCAGCCGCGGTGATCGGCGGCGGATCGGTTGCGGGCAAACGGAGGATGCTGGAATTGTTGACCGATACGACGGCGACGCCACAACCATCCGTGGATGAGGCAGCCCGTCACGCGATCGATGTCGTCGGTCGCGCCCAGGACCTGGTCGTTGTCAGTCCACGATCCTATCAACAAGTGTTGACAACGGATCCTTCGATCGTCGAGACGATATCGCCGTGGGCCCGTCGCGGATCCTTTCGTTGGATCGACGTGTCGCGGGAAATCGATCAATGGATCGTTCGGGATTCGGTAAGGAGCGCGAAAACGGCCCGCGATGATCTGGAAAAAGTTGCCGCACCCGACATGTCGGAGGCGCCGTAGCATGCCATTGGGCGATCGCACCGAAACTTTGGCAACCCGTAATTCAGCCAGGATCGTAGGCCGTCTGAAGTTGTACTTCGCAACTTTGTCCTGTCTCGGGGGACTCGTGTTATCGGCGGGAAGCGAGACGGAGACGATTCCGGTGATTGCCGTTTTCTTCGCCGTCTTCGGTTACGTGTTCGTCGATTGGCTGAAGTTGTTTGCGCTGCCTCCCATTGCAGCCTACGCGGCAATGGCGCTGGCGGCTCTGTACTGCGTCAGTGATTTCGCAAACCTGGACGCACCCGGGAACCACCAGATGGTCGCCGTTGCGCAGCTGCTCGTCTTCGTACAGGCGATTCTAATGCTGCAACGAAAATCACGCCGAATCTTCGAGCAACTGGGAGTGTTCTGTCTTCTCGAATTGGTTGTTGCGGCCGTCTTCAATAACGCGATTAACTACGGGTTGTTGCTGGTGCCAATTGGCGTGATCGGTGCCTGGGCAGCAACGCTCTTGGCCGCGTTGTCGGCATCCGAAGGCCTCGAGGTATTCGACGAGTTGGAAGACGACGACGAATCAGTTCATTTTTTTCGACGGCCCCGTGCGGCCTCGTCGATCTCGGTGTCCGCGCCCGAGTCCGTCAAGTCGTTGACATCCACGGCGCTCTCATTGCCTCGTATCGCCTTCTTTTCGCTGGCGCCCTCGGTAGTTCTGGTGGGGGCGATTTTCTTTTACGCGTTGCCCAGGACGACGGACGCGGCGCGGGTGCGGAACCGGGGCAACGCATTGGTTGGGTTCTCCGACGAACTCCGACTCGAGCAGATCGGGGAAATGCTGCAAAACACGCAACCGGCACTGCGGGTGTACCCAACCGACGATTCGACCGGCCAGCAGTATCAGATTCTCGGCGGCGTGTATTTGCGCGGACGTGTGCTGGAAATCTACAGGAAACAAACCGTTGGTGACCGAAATACCGCGGTCTGGACTTCCATCCCGCCGGGCGCAATCTCCGGATCGCAAAAGGTTCCCAAGCAATTCATCCCATCACGAAGTACCGATCAAAACTTCTACGATCACGTGAATGTCGCGATGATATGCGAATCCATGCGAAGCGGCTCTCTATTCGCTGTCGCGCCTTATCACCGCATCAAGAATGATCCTGAGATCCGTCACTTCGTTGATCGTTGGACGATCGCACGAAGCTCAGATGAAGATTGGATCTTTCCACGAATCGATTATGCGTTCGGAACGCACGCGTTTCGAAACGGCGTGCAATCGGAATTGACCGCGCGTTGGGCAGAAGGCGAATCAGCAATGTCTCCGTCGGCAGACAACCGCGCAGGCGGATCACGATTCAACTCGGAGCGCGACCCTCGTGGCTATCCGCGAAGCGACTATCTTGATGCGCTGTTGGCATACGATATCGATGAGATTCCGTCTGCGGCACGTCTCGGTGAACTGTTCGTGCTCGATAGCAACTCAGCGCGACGAAGCGACTATAAGATCGCAAAGGCGATGGAACAGTTCCTCGCCGGCGGAGGCGAATACAGTTACACATTACGGTTGGACGCAGAATCAGTTCCCGGGCTCGACCCAATCGAACAGTTTTTGTCGGTCGACAAGCGCGGGCACTGCCAATACTACGCTTCCGCGTTGGCGATGATGCTCCGCAGCCAGAACATCCCGGCAAGAATCGTCGCCGGTTATCACACGGACGAATACAACGAACTCGGCGAACACTATGTCGCACGCCAGCTTCACGCACACGCGTGGGTCGAAGCCTTGATCGACCGTGAAGAGTTGGGCGAGGCGCAACGCGTTTACGGGCAACCCGAGTCGCGTCAGTATTGGTTGCGATTGGATCCGACACCGATCGGCGCGCGTCTTACCGATTCGGGCGGCACAGTGACTCAAATGTTCGACATGGCCCAGAACATGTGGGACGACTACGTGGTCGACATGGATGCGGGTCGCCAGGACAACGCGCTGCTTGGGGGCGGTATCGCCCCGATGAGCCGCTCGTACGAGAAACTGGTGGATTACCTGAGCCTAGCGATCAGTCGGGTTCGGGCCGGTGAATTGGGAGGCGGCTATCTCGCGTCCCGCGATTCGTTTTCCTGGCCCGCCGCAATTCTTGGGGTCGTGATGACCTTGGTGTTCGTCATGTTGCTGCGTTTCCGTGCGCCCGCGTGGATCCGACGACAAATCAGACGTCACTCGGCCGACGCTGTGGCTCGTCCGCAAATTCCATTTTACGCCGAAACGCTCGACCAACTGGCTCGCACCGGGATCCAGCGGAAACAGGCTCAGACACCCGCGGAATTGGCGACGCACGCCTCCGAGAAACTCGAACACCCAATGATCCCATCAATCGCCGCGCCATTGTCGGTTTTGACGTCGGCTTTCTATCGGTTACGATTCGGCAAAGCGGCCAGCGGGCGGTCGCGCCTTGAAATGAATAGCCCGGTTGAGCATGCTCGACAAAGGAGTTCGGAGGTCGATTTGGCACTTGCCGAACTGACACATAGTGTGGATTTAATGATGGTCAACAGCAACGGGAAGGACCGGACATCGTGATAGTCACCATCGACGGTCCGGCCGGCGCCGGGAAAAGCAGTATTGCGAGACAGGTCGCCGACCGGCTCCGATTCGAATTTCTCGACACCGGAGCGATGTACCGCGCTGTTACTCTCGGTGCGCTGCGCGAGCAGATTGATCTGGATGATACTGAGGCGTTGGTGGAATATGCGCGGGGCACCACGTTGCGCTGGGAAGATTACCGGATCTACCTGAATGGCGAAGATGTGACCGACGAGATTCGGACGACCGCCGTCACCAATGCCATTCATTATCTCGCGGATCTGCCGGCCGTGCGTCGACAATTGTCGCTCCAACAGCGTCAAATTGCTGAAGGGCGTGATATTGTCACCGAGGGACGTGACCAGGGCGCGGAGGTTTTTCCGGATGCCGAGTGCAAGATTTTCCTGACGGCATCGCCGAAGGAAAGGGCACGTCGTCGCCAGCAACAGCTTGCACAAATGGGCCGGCACCTTTCACTCGACGAAGTGCTCGAGAAACAGAACCAACGCGATGCGGAGGACCGGGGACGCCCTCTTGGGGCACTTCGTCCAGCCGACGACGCAGTCGTAATCGAAAGCGATGGAATGTCCTCGGATGAAGTGCTCGAGCGGGCCCTGGAGATCGTCGAGCAGGCGATCGAAGCGCAAAAAGTCAAAGATTGCTGAGCGTTCCGGATATCGACATCTCAGATGGCGAAAACCCGCACCCTCGATCGAGCCGCGCCGTTGATCGAGCCGGCCCGCTGATCGAGCCGCGCCGTTGATCAATCCGGTCCGCTGATCAGCGACAATCCTTCGGGCGTCCAGATGCTAGAAGTGCCTGTGGAGCGACTGGTCGATACCGTTGATAACCCACTTGACCGTATTCTGGATTCGAGGCGCGGTGCCGAGCCGATCACCCAATCCGGGTAGTGCCAATAGCGAGAACAAGAACAGCACAAAGCCGCCAAAAATGGCTGCCGAAAAGCTCGGATCCTCGCACCGACGTCCGCCGAAGTGGGCCAGCAAGGATTTGCGAATTGGCGCGGGCGGCGTCAAATCACGGAGCCGGCGAAGCCCCATTTGCACGTGTCCATCGGGTGAATTGAAAAACCACTCGGGATGGATTTCGACCAGCGTTCCCTCGTGTTCGAGAACCCAGGCTCGGCCCACTTTCAATTTGCCCGATTCACCTGGTTCGACCAGCACGGTGAAACCATCGATCGACGTTTCCTGAACGGTCACTCGTGCCCTGCGGCGCCCCATTCGAATCAGGGCTTCACTCTGTTCGGCGTGAACCCGACATCGGAAAAAAGATTGATCCTGAGTTTCCGCCGTTGCATCTTCGAGAGCAACGTCGTCTTCGGAAACCTCGATTTCCATACATTCGGGGGACTGATTCATCGACCGGGGCTCCGCGTGCGGCTCAGGTGGGTAACGGCAGGAGTCGAAAACTTAAATTGACGACATCACTTCCCCCCGAGGCGCGACTCGCCACTCAAACATACCCGACAAACCAACCACGGGCCGAAAACTTGAGTGAATCGGTAAACCTTCACATCGACATCACCCCACCCTTGGCATTTTGTAACGGTTACACCAACGGCTCCGCGAGTTGCCGCTTCAAAACGTGACGATCGTATGCGTTGTGACAAGAGCAACCGTTCAAGGCATTGTGCCAATATCCGCATGTCGATGGATTGAAGGACGCAGTGCGCAGGGCGCCGCGTGTGAGGCAGCTTTCAAGTGTCACAAGAGATGATGTCGCGGTACTTAATTCTTCTCGTGCTCGGAACCGTGATTGCCGTGGCTGACTTTGCGCCGGCCCAGGATTTGTTGCTCGCTCCAAACAACCGCGGCGCAGCCCCCGACAATTCACTGCCCGATTCCCTGCTCGATCCCGGTACCGGCGATCTTCTGACCGAGTCGGAGACCGCCGATCCGTTGGACGATATCGGCGTGGCCGATCCACTGGATAATTTTGGCTCCACACCTCAGTCGCCCGGTTCATCGTCTGGCGCAGCGTCGATTCCCGATCCTCACGAAGCACTCTGGACCGAAAACTGCTACCCCTCGGCCGAAAGTTGCCGCAAATGCCACCCGAACCAGTACGAGGAGTGGCGGGCGAGCGGACACGCTTATGCCGCGGTCTCGCCGATGTTCAACCGATTTGAACAGGCGATGACTGAATACACGAAGGGGACTGTCGGTTCTTTCTGCGTTCGCTGTCACTCGCCCGTTGGAACCCAGTTGAAAATCCCGCGGGCCGCAAGCCTGCTCGAGGCCCCTCCGGTCGTTCGCGAAGGTGTCACTTGCATTTCATGCCACCGGGTTCGCGAACACTACTGGCGCAGCAACGGCGACCGCCGCATCGAACCCGGAGACATCCATCAACCCATTGCCAGTGGATCAGACGGAACAAGTCTGGCAATGACGATCGCTCAGGCGGACCAGCTCAAATTGAAAACCAGCCCGCACCAAACCTCGCCCGGCCAGAGCATTCACAAATCAAGTTATTTCTTCGAGCCTCTGACCAACAGCGACGTCTGTGTTTCCTGTCACCAGGTTGCGGTACATCCGGGAATCTGGTTGGAAGTAGTCCACGCCCAATATCGCAGCGGCCCAGCGGCCGACAAAGGCATCACATGCCAACAATGTCACATGGGTGCCGTACCGGGCAAGCCGACGGGCTACGAACATGGTCACATCGCGGAGATCAATGGAAGACCTTACGGCGAGCCGAGGAAGCACTCCAATCACGGCTTCTGGGGACCGGGGTACTCGATCGCGCACCCAGGGATCTTTCCGCACAACCCCGATGCAAACCGTTACGCGCCACGTGATTGGCTCGAGTTTGATTACCGGGCCGGTTGGGGCACGGACGAATTTGAATCGACACTCCCCGCGGGAACTCATTTCCCGCCTCCCTGGGATACGGTGGATGACCGCCGTGACGGACGCAGGGTGATCGACGCCAACCTGGCGAAGCTCGCCGAAAAACGGGGTTCGGCGATCATGACGCTCGAAGCCGGATTGAACATCGAGGGACCGGTCTTTTACGGACAGCCTCGCGCCGGCCGACGGCTCACCGTTGGCTATCGTGTCGAGAACACCAGCGAGGGCCACAATCTGCCCACCGGATCGCTCGGCGCCCAACCCCAACTCTGGTTGAACGTGGTGTTGATTGATCCGGACGGCCGCCGCGTTTGGGAAAGTGGCTATCTCGATCGGAACGCCGATCTGGCTGACATGCATTCGGTCGAAGTCGCTAAAGGACGCATCAAGCGCGACAAGGACCTGTTCAACCTGCAAACCAAGTTTCTGATCAACAATGTGCGCGGAACGGATCGCGAAGCCGCGCTGCCGCTTAACTTCAGCCTTGACCAGCTGGTCTTTCTACGTCCCGGCGCCGTGCCAATCAGCGTGCTCAATCACCCACCTTTGATCCGCATGGAAGCGCACTCGATCGCTCCGCTCGACCACCGAACCCCGAAATACCATATCCCCGCATCCGCGCTGACAAAGAAAGGGGCCTATCGTCTGAGCGTGCGGATGCGAAGCCGAACCGAACCGATCTATTTCATGCGGCAAATTCACAGCACCCCGGAAATGATCCGCAGGATGAACGAGAACATGCTCGATCTGCGGACCAGCAGCCACACGTTTCTGGTCAAGTAACCCAACGTCGTGAACTCCATCCGTCATACGATCGCAACACGATGGCGACGCTTCTCGAAGCGCCAGCGATCCAGCTGCGCGCTGGCGATCCTCGCCACCTTCGGATTCGCAATCAGCGTCGTCGCGCAGGGTCCGGCTTGGTTGGTGCCTCACGGCGCCGAGGTGTTCAAAAGCAGCGAAGAGATACCGCCGCTCGAAATCTCACCGACGACGCCTTGGGCGGCACTCCCAGCGGCGGCAAGGTTTCCAACCCAGCTCCCGACGCCATCACAGCAGACGTTGCCGACGAAGCTTCCTCCATCGACGCAACTTTCGGTTCCCAGGCCCGAAATGGCAACCGCCACCGCCGCAAATCGGGAACCGGCTCTTGGCGCGCATGCCCAATCGGAATCGACGCCTTCGTTCGAGGGCGATGCGGTCGCTGAATTCGCCGGGCCGCCTGAGATTTGTCAAACCAAGCGGCTCGATCTGATCCCGAGGACGACGTTGGACCGAAGCGCGTTTGATCTTTCCCTTAACGCGTCGCTGGTATCGTCTCGAATTCCGCCATCTCGCGCGTCGTGTGATAACTCGGTGTCGAGTGTTTGCGAAACCGGATGCCCTGCGGAGTATTACAACGATTTTTCACCGACGCCAATCGGTTCAATGGACAACCATCCTTGTGGCGAGCAATGGGTCTACGACTCCAAGCGAGATGTCCCCACCCAGAGACCCTGGGTGGAATGGGGGCGAGTTTTTTACGGCGACGGGATCACGCCACGCGGACGCAACTGGTTTGGCGAAAAGAATCTTGCACGACCTCAGTTGTACGTCTACGGCGACTACCGGACCGGTATCGCGGCGGGACGAAACGCCGCCGGACGAACCGATAATTGGGCCCACCGTTTAAATCTCGATGTTGATTTTCAACTTACCGACACCGAACGATTTCACACGTTCATCGGGCCGCTCGATAACGGTGCCGAGTTCACACGGGTCGAATTGGTGGAGGGCGACCTCAGAGGACGCAGCGAAATTGATTTCACGCCATTGACGGGATACTTCGAAGGCGATCTCGGCGTGTTGCTCGGAGCGGCCGGAAACCGAACGTCTCCATTCGAGTTGCCTTTTACGATCGGGCTCGTGCCGCTGTTGTTTCAAAACGGGATTTGGATGGAGGACGCGGTGACCGGTGCTGCGGTAGCGCTGCCGGCTCGACACAGCCGCCTTCTGAATTGGTCCAATTTTGACGCGACGTTTTTCGCCGTGGTTGATCAGATCAACAGCCCTGCCTTCGGCAGCAACAAACACGCGGCTCAAGCATTCGGGACCGCGTGGTTCATCGAGGCGTATGACGGATACATCGAAGCGGGATACGCCTACGTTCGCGATCGTAACACCAGCGAGCGCAGCTACCACAACATCACCGCCAGCTACACGCGACGATACCTGGACCGAATCAGCAACAGTGTGCGAGTGATCGTCAACACGGGACAGGATCTTCCTGAGGCCGCACGGACAGCGGACGGAGCCTTGTTGTTGGTCGAAAACAGTTGGATCACCTCGTCACCGTTAACGGTCGTCCCCTATGCGAACTTCTTTGTTGGTTGGGATCGGCCTCAATCGGTCGCACGTGCCGCCGGAAGCGGCGGCATCCTGCGCAACACGGGAATCAATTTTGATACCGACGGGCTCAACGGATTGGCGACTCTCGATACGACCGCAAGCGATACCGCAGGCGGCAGCGTCGGAATTGATTTGCTTGGAAAAGACCTCGACCGGCAACTTTTGCTCGAGGCAACCTACCTGACGCCGCACGGTAGCAAGAATGCGTCGGTCCCGGATGACCAATACGCGGTCGGTGCCCGATACCAGTTTCCAATCTCACACCGCACGCTGCTGCGGATGGACACCATGTATGGCTGGCGGCGTGGTCTCGAGGACGTCTACGGCACCCGTATGGAATATCGGTGGAAATTTTGAGTCCTGACGCGGATCAAGCCGCCCGATTTGGTACTAGAGTGTGCCTATGACTCCCTTGCCCCGGTTCGATATTCATTCCCAAGCGGAACGTGCCCTCGCACTGTCCCGCAAATCTGTTGAGTGATCTCGGTGACAAATTCACGATCAAAGCGTCTCTCGCAGCGGCCCGACGAGGAAGGTTGGCGGCGCACGCTCTACGACATCATCTTCGAAGCCGACACTCCAGCCGGTCGGTGGTTCGACATTGCGTTGCTGATCGCGATTCTCGCCAGCATCACGATCGTGTCCATGGAGACCGTGCCGGAGTACCAACGGCGTCCTGGCTTGCTCATGTTTTTCGCTTCGACCGAATGGATGCTGACCTTTCTGTTCACGATCGAATACGTGTTGCGGTTGATGTGCGTGCGAAGTCCGATTCGTTACGCCTTCAGCTTCTGGGGGATCATCGATCTGCTAAGCATTCTGCCATCCTACATTACCTTCTTCATTGGCAAGTCGTCACGATCGTTTGTCATCCTGCGAAGCGTCCGCTTGCTGAGGGTCTTCCGAGTGCTGAAACTTTGGCGAATGATGGACGAAGCCGATGAGTTGTCGTCGGCTATCTGGAAGGCGCGTAACAAGATCATCGTTTTTCTGGTCGTCGTGTTGGTTGCGGTCACGATCAGCGGGACGCTGATGTACCACATCGAAACGGTCACCGCGGAAGGCCTCAACCGCAGCAGCCATTTCACCTCGATTCCCCAGGCGATGTACTGGGCCATCGTGACGATGACGACCGTCGGATACGGAGATGTGGTACCACAGACTGCGCTCGGAAAGGTGATCTCCGCGGCGCTGATCCTGCTCGGCTACAGTTTGATCATCGTGCCGTCGACGTTTGTCAGTGCGGAATTCATCCAGCGCAAACGTGCCGGCGATGACGAACTGCCATGCCCCTCGTGTAACGCGTATGGCCAACGCCAAGACGCCGACTTTTGTTTCCGTTGTGGCGTCCGACTCGACGCTTAGTACGCTGGAACCTGGGTCCTGTTTGACCCGAGGACTACAACCCGCTCAATTCGCTCTCCAGATCGTCCTGGTCGTACTTCAGCACCGAGTGAACCTCGTGAGGGCTCAAGCGTTCTTCGCCCCCGAGTTGGACGAGATGTATCAGAAAGGCGCAGCCAACGATCTCGGCATCGCACTTCTCCAGCAGCCGGCAACATGCTTCCATCGTGCCGCCAGTCGCTAACAAATCATCCACCAGCAGGACTCGTTGGCCAGGCTTGACACCGTCAACGTGCATCTGCAGCTCATCGGTTCCGTATTCCAGCTCGTACGCAAACGAGTGAAGATCAAACGGCAGCTTCCCTGGCTTGCGGATCGGGACAAATCCCGCACCGAGTTGGATCGCAAGGGGTGCGGCAAAAATAAAACCGCGAGCCTCGGCGGCCGCGATGATGTCTACCTTGTGACCCACAAACGGCTCGGCCAATGCCTCCGCAGCCCGCTTGATCGCTCGGGGATCCGCCAGCAGCGGCGTGATGTCACGGAACAGAATTCCCGGTTTCGGGTAGTCAGGAATGTCTCGAACGAAATCGTAAAGATCAACCATCAACGCCACCCGCTACCGCTATCACATTCAAACCCAGACAACTCCCGAGCCTTGAAAGCGTAAAGCACGAGCCGCCAACTTGGAAGCATGGTACCACCCCAGGCCTCGGCGCCTCGGCGCCGCGGCCGATCGGTCGACCGATTTGGTTCCCACCCTTTCGGTCAGACGCTAGGATGTGGAAATGAAATTCACCAAGATGCATGGAGCCGGCAACGACTATGTCTATGTCGATTGCTTTGCTGAAAAAGTTCCTGAAGAACTTGCCGATTTGGCGCGCAAGATATCCCATCGCCATTTTGGCGTTGGCTCCGACGGGTTGATCCTGATTTGCCCGAGTGAAGCAGCCGACGCGCGTATGCATATGATGAACGCCGACGGTAGCGTCGCAGAAATGTGTGGCAATGGCATTCGTTGTCTGGCTAAATACGTTTTCGACCATGGGATCGTCCCGAAACGACAACTCAGAATCGAGACCGGCGCTGGAATCCTCGACCTGGAATTGACAATCGGCCCGGACGATCGCGTCCGTGAAGTCACCGTTGACATGGGGGCACCTCAGCTCGAGGCAGCGAAGATTCCGACATCTCTCGTCGAGTCGGGCCGCGTGGTGGACCTCGGTGTCACTTTTGGCGACCAGACGTTTCAAGCGACCTGCGTTTCGATGGGAAATCCACACTGCATTCTGTTCGTCGAAAAGGCATCCGATGAGCTGGTTCTCGGTCTTGGACCGAAGATCGAAAAGGATCCGCGTTTTCCGAACCGGACCAACGTCGAGTTCGTGGAGGTGGTCTCGCCGGGTGAAGTCCGCCAGCGGACATGGGAACGCGGCTCCGGGGAAACATGGGCTTGTGGCACCGGGGCCTCCGCGGTGTGCGTCGCAGGTGTGCTGACCGGCCGCACAAACCGCACCATCTTGAATCATTTGCTGGGCGGCGACTTGACGCTGCGATGGGACGACTCAAGCGATCACGTGATGATGACTGGTGGCGCTGTCGAAATTTTTGACGGCCAGTGGAATTTGTGAGCCGCTCAGCCCAAGGAATCAAGCATTGAGCGATGATACCCCTCATGCTGTTTCGGTCAGCGAGCTCACCGGACATATCAAGGCCATTCTCGAAGGAACCTTTCCGTCGATCTGGGTCGCCGGTGAAATCTCGGACCTGACGAGACCGAGAAGCGGACACCTGTACTTCACGTTGAAAGACGACCACTCACAGATTCGCGGCGTGATTTGGCGAAGCACCGCAACGCGTCTGCGGACCGAGCTTTCCGAAGGGGACGCAGTTCTCTGTTTCGGCGATGTGGAGGTATACGGTCCGCGGGGAACTTACTCCCTTGTCGTTCGGAAGATTCAACCTCAAGGCGTCGGCGCGCTTCAATTAGCATTCCAGAAACTGCAGGCCAAGTTGAATGCGGAGGGTTTGTTCGCGGCGGATCGCAAGAAATCTTTGCCCCGGTATCCCCGTCGCATCGGCCTGGTAACCAGCCCCACCGGCGCGGCGGTGCGTGACTTTCTCGAAGCTGCGTCGAATCGATGGAAGGGGGTCGAAATCATTTTGATCCCGACATCGGTTCAGGGCGAAGGCGCGGCCCGCTCGATCGTTGCAGCCATTGGAGCTGCGCACCGCATTGTCCCGCCGTTGGACGCGTTGGTGCTGACGCGAGGTGGCGGAAGCCTGGAAGATCTCTGGTGCTTCAACGAAGAAGCTGTGGTTCGTGCCGTCGCCGCTGCGACAATACCGACGATCTCGGCCGTGGGACACGAGATCGATGTGACGCTCTGCGATCTGGCTGCGGATTTACGAGCCTTGACGCCCACCGACGGTGCGACCCGCGCTCTTCCTGACGCAGCGCTGTTGCGGCGTTCGGTCGATGAACTTCGCAGCCGGCTAGACCGCTTTATCCGCCAAGCTTTGACGGCGCGCCGCGAGCGACTCGGTTCGCTCGCATCGAGATCGGTGATTTCAAAGCCGCATGAACTCGTGCACGAACGTTCGCGGTTGCTGGATGAATTTGATGCCCGAGCCCGTCGTGCGATGCTTGCGCGGCTTCAACTCGAGAGGGCTCGTTTGGCGACAGTCGCGGCTTCGTTGTCCGCCTTGTCGCCGCTGGACGTGTTAACGCGCGGCTACAGCGTCACCTTTGATGACAAGGGAAGGGCACTCGAAAACGCCAGCGACGTGAAGGTGGGCGACACCATCCGCACGCGGCTCCACCGGGGTGAGTTTGAATCGGTGGTGCGAAAAACCGAAAGTTGATCGAACCCATTCTTACGAGTCGAACATTTCCTGAATGTGTTCGATGTAGTCGAGCGCCTCGTCCAACTCGTCCGCTTCGGCCCCCGGGACGCGACCCTCGCGGTCACATTCACCCAACAGGCACAAATCTTCGAACCAGGGATGCGATGCCAAACGCCGACGACGACGCGCACCGATCGATCGATCGTGAATCTTGTGGGCTTCCATGTGATGTTCGATCAACCACCACGTTCGCTCGCTGATGAATCCATCGAGCGCTTCAAGTCCGCTGACAACGTGATCATCCGCATCAATCGCCTTGCCAACATCATGAAGCAGCGCAGCTAACAGGAATTCTTCATCGTACGGAGCCTCATCGCGAGCCAATGTATACACCTGCAAGCTGTGAAACAAAGCGTCACCCTCGGGGTGGTACCGGGGGTTCTGACGAACGTTTTCCAGCGGAAGCAAAAGCGCCTGAAACACGTGAAAGCGATCAGGACACGTATCCATTTGCAACAAACGCTCGTTTTGCAATGCCGGATCAACATCATGCTCGAGCGCGATCAACCGCTCGAGCTCGGAAAGCCCAGCTCGCTCGATGGCCTTGTTCGTGATCGAGCTGCGGAAACGAAATCCCAGGTAGGAGGGGTGATACACGGTCAATTCAACCGGAAACTCATCGCGAACATGGATATGCGTAAAAACACGCTGCTCGCCGTCCTTGGTGATACGCTTTCGCTCCAGCTCATAGAAGATCCCGAGATCATCCAGTTCGACCGTGATCGTATGGGGATTTGCGGCAAAGACATGCAGGTCAACGTCGGAACCGCTACGGATGCTGCCACTCAGGACGCTTCCGATGATCTTCGGGTGAAACGCCGAGAGCCGTCGCATCCACCACAGCGCCCGTAACCGCATTTCGAGCAGCCGCTGGGCATGCGTGTGGGCGCCTTCGTGAACTCGCGCGAGCGTTTGCACCTGCTCGCGGATCTCAGCATTCGTGGGCAAGTCCGACGGCTTGACCCAGCCACGGCAAAGTCGCTTTGCCGCTTTTTGTTTTGCGGTGTAGTACTCGCTGACTTCACGCGAGTACATCAAGCGGGCCGCCTCCCAAGCGATTTGACGGCGAAGTTTCGACAAAGTCATTTTTGGGGTCCGACGTAGCGAACCCGACATTCGAGTGAACTCTCCGGGTGACTTTCAAGCAGTTTGGACGGCAATCTCATCAACGTCAAGATGAGATTCCCTCATCACGATTGGATCACTGCCACTGAAACACTTTCAACGCCCGAAGATCCCGCACGATCACCTTGTCGCCCTGCACGGCGAGATGGGCCCACGAATCATCGGCGACCTCGACCTTGTCGAGAACTTTCAACTCGGTGGGCGAAGTCTCCAGAAGAAACAACTCACCACCGTTGTCCAGAGCGAGAATCTTGTTACCGCTGGCAACCATGCTCCAGTACTTGCCATGCGGCGCGCTCGTCCATCGAGTAGCGCCGGTGTTGAAATCGAGACAAGTCACACGCTGATTCTTCAAATGAAGATAAATCGAATCGTCAATCAGCACCGGGGAAGACATGTATGCTTGCGAATTCTGTGTCCAAACTTCGTCGACCTTCCAAGTGTCCTGATCACGGCGAATTTCCAGCAACTGTGACCGTCCGCTGTGGGCGGAAGTGAAGATGCGATCTCCCTTCACCAGTGGCGTCAGGATGTTCATGCCACGGAATGCTTCGATAGGTTGACTCCAAAGTACTTTTCCGGTTTCCAGTTCGACGCCGCATAGCTTCGTGCGAGTTTGCACGACCAGTTGACGTTTACCGGCCAGCTCAGAGATTACTGGACTGGAGAAAGCGCCGCTGCTCATCATGCCTTCGGCGTTTTCAAGCGCCATCCAGTTGATGCTGCCGTCGGCCAACGAAAGACAAACAACCGCGCCGCCGGTTTGCACGTAAATGGAACCGTTGTCAATCAACGGCGAACAGACCGCACCGAAAGACGGAAGTGGAGTGCCCATGGCCGACGGAAAGTCGACGCGCCAAAGCTCTTTCCCGGTTTCCGGATCGAGGCACACCAGCACATCACGCATGCCCAGCACGACAAGATGACCGTCCACGCAAGCCGGAGTGGACCGGATCCAATCACCATTGGAAGCGGCAAAAAATGGAACCGCCATTGCACCGGGCCAATCGACGCTCCATTTCACATCGCCCGATTGGAGGTCATAAGCCGTTACTCGCTCAATTTCCTTGTTGATCGTTTCGGTTGTGAACAGGTGACCATCATGAATGATCGGTCCGCTGTAACTCGGGCTGTGGGGCCGCTCCCAAACCAGACTCAAACGTTCATTGAGTGACTCGGGCCACGCCACCGCCGGAATCCGACTGTCGCGATTGGGGCCTCGCCATTGGTTCCAGTCGGGCGACTCGGCCGTGGCTGCCAATTGAATACTCACGGCAGTCAGGCAGAAAAGCACCAGTAGAAAGGGTCGCATTAGCAGATTCCTCGAGGGCGAATTGAACCGATGGGTATGCATTGTAGGGTGGCGACAAGTCTCAGTCGGCATCGTGGCGATAAAATCGCGGTCGGCGCCCCGGCGTCAGGTTCAAGGTCCGCATCGCTACCAATCCGCCAACGAACCGCTGTCGTACTGTGCGGCGAACTGGAATTGGGCATCACAAAAGGCGTCGGTCATGCCGGCGAGATATTCCCCAACAACCTTCTCGATATGGACGCGTTGAGCCCGCTCGCGAAATCGGAGCGGCAGCCGCTGAGGATCCTGCAGCAGGATTTCGAAGAGTGTGCGCAATCGATCCGAGGCCGCCTCACGGACTTCCATCAACCGTTCATGCCGGTAAACCGCATCGAACAGAAACGATTCCAGCTCTTTGCGTTCATCGGAGATTGTGCCGCTGTGACACAGCCTCAATCCCTGGTTGCTGACTTCGCTTGTGGATTTTCCTTCCACGGCTCGCAGACGTTCCATTGCCATTTGCAAGAGATCACTGACCTGGAGGTCGATCAATTCGTGCACCAGCGATTGCCTTAAATGCACCGCCGGCAATGAGCGATGTTTTTCGCGAATCCGTTCCAGTGACCTTCGTATGATGGCCAGCCGTGATAGCTCGTCGATCGACAACAAACCCATTTGCAGAGCATCGTCGACATCGTGCGCGTCGTACGCGATCGAATCTGCTATGTCGACGACCTGGACTTCGAGCATGGGCGAACGTCCAATCTCGGCCTCGGCTTTGTGAGCTCGAACGTCCTGGCCGGCGAGAGTCTCGCGGGACAGATTCAATCCGGGAAATCCTGCGTACCTCTGTTCCAGCTCGTTGACGATAACGAGCGCAAACTCATTGTGCGAAAAACCGCCGACCTCGTTCATGCACTCGCTGAGCACATCTTCGCCACAATGTCCGTAAGGAGGATGCCCGATGTCGTGCATCAATGCGAGCGCCTCGGTCAAGTCTTCGTTCAACTCCAGCACACGGGACATGGTCCGCGCGACCGAAGCGACCTCGAACGTGTGGGTCAGCCGGGTGCGGTGATAGACGCCCATTTCACCGGTGAAAACCTGCATTTTCCCGCTCAGGCGGCGAAAAGCACTGCTGTGCAAAATCCTGTCCCGATCACGCGCAAACGGACCGCGATAGGGATGGGGAGCTTCCGGGTGGTTCCGGCCATCACTGTCACAGCTATGCATCGCGAACGAGGCCAGCAATTGCTTTTCTCGCAACTCGTAGCCTTGCAGTTCGGTGCTCGTTGGGGGATCCGCCCGATCCAAGTCATTCCTCACGGGTCTATGGAGGCAAAAAGTGGTTGGATTCTCAACGCTCCGAATGTGATTTAGTTTGGTGAGCCAATCTTAACGCGCCACCAAAAAATCGCCCACACGGGGATTTATCGTTTTGCCCGCCTCGAAATCGAAACGACGCTCACCGGCGGGCAGCAAAAAAGCTCCGCGGGGCGGGCGCGCCAAGATGATCCAGATTCGCGGCGCCCGCGTTCACAACCTCCGCAACGTCGACCTCGACATTCCACGTGATGCGTTGACGGTGATAACCGGGGTTTCCGGGAGCGGTAAAAGTTCGCTCGCGTTCGACACATTGTACGCCGAGGGACAACGCCAATATGTCGACAGTTTATCAGCGTATGCGAGGCAATTCCTTGACCAGATTCCCCGGCCGGACGTCGATTCGATCGATGGTCTGGCGCCCACCTTGGCGATCGATCAACGCGTCGGTTCAAGTGGAGGACGAAGCACGGTCGCGACCATCACCGAGATCTACGACTACCTTCGATTGCTCTACGCGCGCGTCGGCACACCGCATTGCAGCCAGTGCGGATCGTCGATCTCACAGCAATCGCCGGATGTGATTCGCGATGCATTGTTGACGCTTCCCCAGCGTACCAAGTTGGTTCTGATGGCACCGATGGTGCGAGGCCGCAAGGGATTGCATCGCGAGGTGCTCGAGTCGATTCGAAAGGCAGGCTTGATTCGAGCGCGCGTTGACGGCGAGGTGTATCTGATCGAAGAAGTGCCGCCGTTGGCACCTCGCAAAAACCATACGATCGAAGCGGTCATCGATCGATTGACGATTCGCGAAGGAATCGAGTCGCGCCTGCAAGATTCGCTGGAACTCGCACTTCGGCTGGGATCGGGTGTGGCGGCGACGCTCACCCAAAATGATTCCGGCGATTGGGACGAAACAATCTATAGCACGGCGATGGCGTGCATCGAGTGCGGCGCCAGCTTTGAGGAGATCGAGCCGCGAACCTTCAGCTTCAACAGTCCCTATGGCGCATGTCCGTCGTGTGACGGCTTGGGATACGTCGGTGAGGCCGAAGAGATTTGCCCCGAGTGCGAGGGCGGACGCTTGCGGCGCCAAGCACTACGTGTGACGATTGCCGGAGTCGCGATACACCAACTCACAGCCATGCCGTTGACCGAGAGTGCCGTGTGGTTGAGTAGCGTCGCGAAAAGCCTTAGCGGAATCCATGGCAAGGTGGCCGCACCGATCGTACGAGAAGTCTCGCAACGCCTCGAATTTCTGCACCGCGTCGGCGTACAGTACTTAACGCTCGACCGACCTGCGGACACGCTCAGCGGTGGCGAACTCCAGCGCGTTCGTCTGGCGACCAGCATCGGCAGTGGGCTGGTCGGTGTCTGTTACGTACTCGATGAGCCGTCAATCGGGTTGCACCCGGCGGATCACGACCGTTTGATCCAGTGCGTTCGACAATTGCAACAACAAGGCAACACAGTCGTGATTGTCGAGCATGACGAAGCCACCATGCGCGCCGCAGACTTGTTGATTGATATGGGGCCCGGTGCCGGTATTCACGGCGGCGTAGTCGTCAGTCGGGGCACGCCCGAGCAGGTCGAGAATGATGTCAACAGCCTCACCGGACAGTACCTTCGGGGAACGCGTCGAGTGCCGACCCCCCCGTCTCGGCGCGAACCAAAACGTTCACAGTGGCTTGCTTTGAAGGAAGTGTCCACACACAACCTTCAATCGGTGACGGCCAGGATTCCGCTCGGAGTCCTGGTTGGAATCAGCGGCGTATCGGGCAGCGGAAAAAGCTCGTTGATCAACGACACGCTGTACCCCGCAGTCGCCAAGAAGCTGGGCCTGGTCACCTTCAAGGCCGGGCCGCACAAAAGTCTGACTGGCATGGGCATGATCGACAAACTCGTTCCGATCGACCAATCACCGATCGGACGGAGCCCGCGGAGTTGTCCCGCAACCTACAGCGGAGTCCTCGATGAAGTGCGGAAGGTGTTTGCCGCAACGCGAGAATCGAAAACACGCGGTTTCACCGCAAGCCGGTTCAGTTTCAATTCCGCCGCCGGACGGTGCGAGTTGTGCAAGGGCCACGGCGTCGAACGGATCGAAATGAACTTTCTCAGTGACTTGTTTGTGACTTGCACGCGTTGCGGCGGCAAGAGATTCAACCGCCAAACGTTGCAGGTTCGATTCAAGGGGGCGAACGTCGCGGACGTTTTGAACATGTCGATCGACGAGGCCGCCGAGTTCTTTGAAAACGTGCCAAAGATTCAACGTTTACTGCATTCGTTACAGGACGTCGGACTCGGATACCTTCACTTGGGGCAATCGAGCACAACCCTCAGCGGCGGCGAGGCTCAGCGCATCAAGCTCGGCACCGAGCTAGCGCGAGTTTCGACCGGACAAACGCTTTACATGCTCGACGAACCGACAACCGGGTTGCATTTCGCGGATGTCGAGCGACTGCTTGCCGTGCTGCAGCGATTGGTTGACGCGGGCAATACCGTGCTGGTCATCGAGCATAATTTTGATCTATTGTCAGCTTGTGATTGGATCATCGATCTCGGTCCCGAGGGGGGTGCCCGCGGCGGAGAGATCGTTGCCGAAGGCACGCCTGAGAAGGTTGCTGCGGAGTCCAAGAGTGCAACGGGTCGATACTTGAAACGATCGCTAACGAAGTCGAACACGCTGTAGAAAACCGGAACACCGATTCGAATGAAACTGCTCGAGCGTCTGGACCGTATCGTCCGTCCCATCGCGATTCCGAACCTGACCGTGATCATCATCATCGGCCAGGTTCTGGTGTACTTTGCATCCCTGGGTAACCCCGACCAACTGTTTCGCGCCGCGCTGATCTGGGACAACGTCCTGGAGGGTGAAGTGTGGCGGCTATTGACGTTCTTGTTCGTTCCACCCGCGACCAGTTTCATCTTCCTGCTGTTCGCCCTTTACATCTTTTATTTGTTCGGCGGGGCGCTGGAACAGATCTGGGGAACCGTTCGCTACAACACGTTCCTGTGGCTGGGGACCCTGCTTTCGGTGGCGGCGGCTGGCTTCGCCCACAGCGAGCCGGTGACGGGCGCATTTCTCGAGGGAACCGTCTTTCTCGCGTTCGCGACGTACAACCCCAACTTCGAGTTGCGTCTCTTCTTCGTGTTGCCGGTCAAAATCAAATACCTCGCTTACCTCCAGGCGGCCGGCTACATCCTGGCAATCGTGTTCGGCACGATGGCGGTCCGGTTGATGGCGTTGGCATCGATCGGAAACTACCTGATCTTTTTCGGCCCGAACGTCTTTCAGTTCGTTTTAAATTACCGGCGGCGGGTTCAATGGACCGCACGTCAATTCGATCCCGGCGACGCACCGCGGCACACCTGTGTCGTTTGCGGTGCGAACAGCAACACGCATCCCAAGATGGATTTTCGGTACTGCAGCAAATGCGAGGGCGAGCGGGCCTATTGCGAGAACCACCTGCGGGACCACGAGCACGTCGCAGCGGAAGAATCGGGTACTGCTTGATCGCACTTTCGCGTGAGAGCACGTTCGCGTTACCGCGCATTCGCTCTGCCGACGCGGTGTCCCGAATCGAATCATGCTCAATCGCGGTGCTTGCTGGCAACGATTCGAATCGCATCGGGAAGTGCCTGGCACTCCTGTTGGAACACTCGCGCAGCGAGGGTCTCAGCCGTGTCGTCCTCTTTGACTTCACAACTTCGCTGCAGAATCATCGGTCCGTTGTCATAGACATTGTCGACGTAGTGGACCGTACAGCCGCTCGTTTTCATCCGATGGTCGATCACCGCCTGGTGGACCCTTTGGCCATACATTCCAGGGCCGCCGAAGCTGGGCAGGAGCGACGGATGGATATTGATCACACAGCTTTCAAAATCGGCAGGTATCAAGACATGCTTCAGGAATCCAGCCATCACAACCAGCCGGGCGCCGGCTTTGCGACAGGGCTCGAACATCGCACTGGCATAGTCAATCGCATCAGGGAAATCCGATTTGCGAACAACAATCGTATTGAGTCCGGCCGCGCGGGCGATTTCCACGCCGCGCACCTTTGCACTGCTACTGATCACGACGCGGATATCAATCGGCAAGTCATGGAGGTCGCGATGCTCGATCAGATTCGCGAGTGATCGGCCGCCGCCACTGATGAAGACAGCGATTGGAAGCGGTTCCTGACCGCTCATGATTGAGTCACTTTCCGCACAAAGATTTTTCCGCTATCGGTTTGGACAGCCTCGACGTCCGCCAGCGGTTTGTTGTCGATTGCGATGGCAAGCGTTTCGGTGCAGATAGTGTTGCGATGTTCCTCGATCGCGGTGTTGACATCGTCCTGGTCCGACACGATCGCGACCTCGATTCGGTCGGTGTAATCGCACGCGATTTCCTTGCG
>JAHELS010000240.1 GCA_024644085.1 Rhodopirellula sp. | reverse complement strand
TTCCGGTGACAACGACGGCGTCGAATACGACGGCGATGCGTCCAACCCCTCACCGGCCGAAACGCCAACTTGTGACCATGGGCTTAGCACCTCACGGACCTCGTCCCAGCTTTCGAACCGCGGGGCCGAAGACGCAACGGGAAAGTGGGGTGCGTTGATCGGAGTACCGCTCGCTGTACGATGCTGTCGCGGAGCATCGGGCACGCGCGGGGAATCTTTAGGGGCGAGCTCGCGAATCATCAACTCGAGTTCGGCTGCTCGCGCCTCGAGTCGCGCCGCCGAGGCCTCGCTGCGAATGCGGATGAGTTCCAATTCGAGTCGTCGGCGTTGATCCTCGATCGTCCGATCGACAGGCGAATCGCTGCCTCGGTTATCGGATGAATCATCCATCATTTGGGGTTCCACGCTCGTGCCCATTCGCGTGAGAAGACAAGTGACGCGGATACTATAGCGGAAATAGCCGAGCGAATAACCGTGTCTGGTTTTTCTGTGCTTTCGCCCGCCTCGCAATAAGTCGTGCGAAACCGTTACGTTCGGCGAAGCCAAGCCCATGCACCGGTCGCGAGCATCGCTTCGACTGCGATAAACATGATCCGAGCGGCAATGGCGGCGAGTATTCCGTGTACGGCGCCAAGTGAGACCCCTAGCACCGTCGTCAACACGAGTTCACGTACACCCGCACCGCCGGGAATCAGCGAGGCGAACCCGAGGACGACTGCCAGGCTGATCGATGCCGTGGCGATCGCGTAAAGCTGATACCACGGTGGCATCTCAGATGTTCCTGGGATTGCCGTGATAAGAACCGAGAACGAAGCGCCAATCAGAACCCAGGACAACGTCGACCATCCCCATCCGGCGGCACACAATTTGAACCCAATTCCTCCCTTCATATTGTCGGGATCCATCGGTGCCACTTTTGCGGCAACGCGTTTCAAGATCGGCGGTAACGTCGGAAGGCTCGCCAACACCGCCGCACCAGCAGCCGCTGCGGAAATCCATCGCGGTACAGGAAGCCAGAGCACGACGATCCCGGCAACGACCGCGCCAACGGCCATCATTAGAAAAGTCTCGAGGAATATGCTGATCGTAGCCGGCACCGCCCGGACGCCGTCGCGCGACAATGCGCCCGCGCGAATGACAATCACCATCGCCTTGCCCGGTACGTACTTGCCGACGTGACCGAGCAATTGTGCGGCAATCGAAGTTCCAAGCCGAGGTCGCTGGCCGAGCGACCACAACGCACGATGCAACAAGAATGACGGCGGGACCAGACCTATCGCATACAACGCACATGCCACAGTGATTCGATCCCATCGCAGATTCCCAAGCCTCGGAACGCTGGCCGCAAGCTCAGCCCTGGAGGATTCGAGGCGCGCACGTTCGCGGCCGGAACTGGCTCGCGAAATTTCGATTTCGATTTCCGCGATTCTCCGCTGCAACTTCTCGCTCTCGGCGTTCCACTGCATCCACGCTGCTTCGCCCGCGAAATAGAGTCCGATTGCACATGCGATCGCGATCGCCCATTTCGCACCACGAATCAGAACTGACCGACGGCGATTCGGTGTCACTTCGCGATCGGGCTCGGTCTGGTCAACGTCGCTCAAACCGGCTTCCCAAAGTGTGATTCGGTTGATAACCGCAGGTCCGGCTGTTCAACGATAATCAGATCGTCCACAATTCCGCCTGTGCGGCATCGGCTGACGTCGCGAACAATGGTCCCATACGAGCATACTCGCTGTGGCAAAACGTCAACGCAACGACGATTCCGATCCGCGACCCAACAATCCCCGTGAGGGTGCGAACCAAGAGAATTCCGGCCCGCCGGAAGGTGAGAATTCGTCGCTGACGCCAACGGACGATCCCACCTCTCCTGGTGAATCAGGGGCGTCGGGCGAATCAGGGGCGTCGGGTGGCGACTTTGCGAAATCATTTCCGACGTTCCCGTCGCTCTCGCGCATTCTTTCGGTCGTCATGTTGATCCTCGGGATCATAGCGGTCGGCGCATTGTTCTACAAAGTGATGGCCAGTTTCTTTGTGCCTCTGTTTCTCGCGGCACTGCTCGTGGTCATCTTTCGGCCTGTTCACCAGTGGATTTACCATCGCGTCGGCGACCGACCCCGGATCGCATCTCTCGCCACAACAAGTTTGATCCTGGTGGTCGTCCTGTTCCCGATCATCCTGTTGATTTCGGTCGCAACCAGCCAATTTACCGCGATGGTCAGCCAGGTCCGGTTCGACGATTTAAGCGAGGCGCTCGACGGGGCTCGGGAACAAATCGGGATTTCACTCCCCAAGGCCGAACAGTTTCGCCGCCTGGATGAATTGGCCGACACGTTGGATGAACCTGGTACCGCCGACCAAGCGGTGACCCCGGACGAGATGATCGCGAACGTCGATGAGGCGCTGACGCTCGTGCGGTTTTTGCAGAAAGAGGTCGAAGGCCCTCCCGCCGCCGAGTCGGCCGCGAAAATGGCCGAAGAAAGGTTGCGGGAGTTCGCCGATTCGGTCCGTGATCACTCAGGCGATTCCGCTGAGGAGCTGATTGGACGATTGAACGCCGAAGAACAATTCCATCGGCAAAGCGTGACGGCCTCGGCCGCGATTCGATTGTGGATGCGTACCTTGCTTGGCGGAACTTTCCGAAGCCAGGTACGACTGCTGGCTAATCCGAGTGCCGAAGATTTCAAGGCGTTGCTCAAGGGTGGCCGCGAGGCGCTGCAACCAAGATTTGTAACCCTGACAAGCAGGACCGGCAGTTACCTGTTACAGATTCTCATCGGATTGGTTGTGCTGATCATTGCCGTGTATTTCTTCTTGCTCGACGGATCCGCAATGATTCACACGTTGATGCGTCTCAGTCCTCTCGATGACAACTATGAAGAGCGATTGTTGTTGGAGTTCGACAGAACCAGCCGCGCCGTTGTCCTGGCCAGCATTTCGAGCGCGTTGGCCCAAGGTTTGCTGGCCGCGATCGCGTTCTGGTTTTTCGGTTTCGAGTCGGTGATCCTGTTGTTCCTGATCACAAGCCTGATGGCGCTGGTACCGTTTCTCGGTGCTGCATCGGTGTGGGTACCGTGTGCGATTTACCTCGCCGCGGTTGAACAACGTTGGCCCGAGGCGATTGTGTTGTCGATTTACGGCGCGGCGATCGTTTCTTCGATCGACAACGTGATCAAAATGTATGTCCTTCACGGGCGATCAACGCTGCATCCGCTCTTTGCGCTGTTGAGTATTCTCGGCGGCGTCAAGGTATTCGGACCGATCGGCATTGTCGTCGGTCCGATGGTGGTCGTTTTTCTGCAGACGTTGCTCGAGATTCTTAATCATGAACTGGCCGAACGCGAAGCAAGCGAGATACATGCGAAAGAGGCCGACGGCGAGTCGGTTGCGGAATCGATTGCCGAGTCGGTGACAAATTGAATCGCGGGGGTTTCAAGCTTTCGGGTACTGCCAGGGACCTCGGTAAGGTCGCCTCAGCAACAGATTCGCCTCGTCATCGCCCACAATTCGCTCGTTTTCGCCGTCCCAGCTCACGCCCCGGCCGAGCTTCATCGATAGCATCCCCAGCAGACTCATGTTCGTCGCATCGTGACCGATTTGAACGTCGCACGTTGGACGCCGCCGGGACTCGATTGCCTGAATGAAGTCTGCCCACAACAGGTCAATGCTGTGACCGTCGGGTTCCTTGTGTTGCGCGTCTTCGTGAATCACCGGCTTCTTGTTGTCATTGGGATAGAAGGTCCAACCGTCACGCCATCCCATGTGGAAGGTGCCCTTGGAGCCATGAAAGTTGCAACCAACCGAAGACTTTTCGGTACCGTTGCCTCCGAATCGGCGGTGTTCCCAGTAGGCCGTGAATGATTCGAATTCGTAGGTTGCGATTTGATGATCGGGCGCGTCGGTCGTCTGTTGTTTTTCGTTCAACACCGGTGCGCCCTTGATCGGACGTCCGCCGGTTGAATGAACGTAGCGTGGGTATTTTTCGTCGGTCCACCACAGAATCTGGTCGAGCCAGTGGACGCCCCAGTCACCGAGTGTGCCATTGGCAAAATCGAGAAAGTTTCGGAATCCGCCAGGATGAATCTTGCGGTTGAAAGGACGTAACGGGGCGGGCCCGCAATACATGTCCCAGTCAAGTTGTTCGGGAGGCGGGCTATTGGCCGTGGGCGCCTCAGCGCCGCCGCTGTTGTGGACAAACGCGCGGACCATTCCGATTTCGCCCGCGCCACCCTCTTTCAGGAACTTCATCCCGGACGCGTAGTGGGGCCCGATTCGTCGATGCAATCCAACCTGGACGACGCGATCATTGGCACGAGCCGCCTCGAGCATCGCACGGCTTTCACCAATGGTGTGGCCGGTCGGCTTCTCGACAAAGATATGCGCTCCCGCGGCGATTGCTTCAATCGTATTGAGCGCATGCCAATGATCGGGAGTCGCAACGATTGCGATCTCAATTTGCTCTTTGCTGAGCAGTTCACGAAAATCGGCGTACGGCTTGGGTTGATCGCCCGATAAATCCTCGACCTCCTCGGCAGCGATCTCCAGCTTGTCCGCGTCGACATCGCACAACGCAACGACTTTGGTGTTTCCGGCGGCCATCGCCTCCTTCAAGATATTCATTCCCCACCAACCGGACCCGATCAGCGCGGTTCGGTACTGCTTCGCCTTTTTCGCCCCCTGAACGAATGGCCCGGTTCCCAGCAGCGTTCCGGCGGCGGCCGCCGAAGCGATAAATTGGCGTCGTTGTAGATTCATCGCGAATGTCTCCGTGACTGAGGTTCGGCCATTCTAAGCGAAGATGGTCCGCGATGCCTGTTGCCAGCGTACTTTGCCCGCGCACATATCCCACGCAAATTGTTCGACCGGGAGTACCTACCGCGGTTGCACGTCGACGCAAGCGACTTCGCCGCGGGCACTGCGACAGTAGATTCGGTTTTCGGAAAGCACGGGCGCCGTCCAGCACTTGCCGTCGAGCACTTCGTGGCGGGCGAGGATATCGAATTTCTCAGGTGACGCCGTGGCGATGACCAGTTCCCCGGAATCGCTGAGCAAAATCAATCGATCACCGGCGGCCGAGATTCCGCCAACGCGGACCGAGTCGGCGACCCATTGCAGTTCGCCGCTTTCCAATTTCACGCAGACAAGCTCGGCACCTGCATCGACATCGCCGCTTGCACCGTAAAGGTATCCGTCAATCAAAACACTGGTGCTCAGCTGGTTTTGAAATTCCTTGTGCTTCCAGATCACTTCCGGTTCACCGCCGGAGATGTCGAGCAGACCGCTGCCGCGATTGTAACCGGATGAAAGAAAAACTTGGTTGCCGGAAATGATTGGATCGGCCGCGTTACAACCGAATGTGGTTAACCAGCGTTGCCGCCAGAGCTCGCTCCCGGATTTCGGATCGACGGCGACGTAGGATCGGGCCGATCCGAGGATGACACCTTCGGTGGATCCAATCGAATAGGGGATTGGTGAGGAGTACCCGGATTCCTTGTCCTCCGAGGCCCATGCGAGCTGGCCGCTTCGCCGGTCGACTGCGACGCCGGCATCACCGACGTTCAAAATCAAACGATCACCGTGCGCCAGAGGTGAACCGGCGAATCCCCAGGCCGGCACTCGCACGTTGGCTGCTTCCGGGACATTGAGCGACCAATTGACTTTGCCCGTGTCCTTTTCGAATGAGAACAGGTCACCACTTCGGCTGAGCGTAACGACGGTGTCGCCGTCGATCGTCGGAGTCGACGTCGGGCCGCCTTCGAATTCATTCGGTTCGGTGGGACTCGCGTACGAATGTGCCCAGATCTGTTCGCCGGTCTCGACGTTGATACAGTAAACGGTGTCTACATTCTCTTCGTTGCCGATCGTGTAGAGTCGCCCTTGGCTGGTGGGCGTGGACGAAAAACCGGTCCCGACATTCGCCCTCCAAAGAACATTGGGTCCGCCTGGCGGCCACTGATGCGTCCACTCGGTCTCGGACGAAATACCGTCAAGATTCGGACCGCGGAAGCGATACCAGTCTTCGGCCGTCGCGGATTTGGCAACCTTCCCGAGCATCACTCCGAGAATGATCCATCCAATGATCCAGTGGCAGGTAAACAGTCGTGGGGGAGTTGGTCTCAAGTTGCTCGGTGGTTGATTCGAGGAAGAGTTCGCTTGTGAATTGCGCTCTACCAGAATGCCTCCTTCGAGTACCGACAGCAAGGCCTTGTTCCCGGAGGTTGCGATACAATATCTCGATCACCCCAACTGCACGCCATCGGACCTTCGCTCATGAGATTCTCCCTTCGCGTGCTTTCGATTGTTCTCTGCATGATCGTCTCGGTGACGATTTACGGCCAGACCGCCAGCACGCAAACGCACGACGCTGTGCGGGCGGGCGGTATCGAGTTTGTATTTGCGAGTGCATCGCGAGGCCGTGAACTTCTTGGCAAGCGTGATGCGTTCGTGGATCGGATGAGTCCGTTTGATCGAACCGTGAGAATGCGGACCAGCGACGATCGAGGAATCGATGGCTTCCTTGAATTCGCTTCGGGAGAGGTAATCGATTGGCCCGACGAGGATCGACGGGCAGTTCGCAGGGCGGTCGAGTCGCTTGATGTTCACCTCAAGCAATGGAAACTGCCCGATGTTCGGCGCGTCGATCTGATTCACACCACTGGTCGTGAGGAGTCCAATGCCGCGTACACACGCGGCAACGCGATTGTGTTGCCGCGCGGCAAAGCCGGTTCGCTCGACAATCCGCCGACTCGGCTGCTCGCGCACGAGCTTTTTCATGTCCTTTCACGCAGCCACGACGATTGGCGCAATCCTTACTATGCGATCATCGGATTCCGTGCAACGAATGAGATTCAGTTGCCGAAATCTTTGGCACCCATGCGGATCACGAACCCTGACGCACCGGAAATCCGCCACATCATTCGAATCGAAATTGAGAAAGACCGACACGTTCATGTTGCGCCTGTGCTGTTTTCGAACTCAGATTTCGATCCCAACAAAAGATCGATCTTTGACTACCTCGAATTCCAGCTGCTCGAAGTCATCATGATTGTTGGGAAACAATGGATCCCGGTTACAAGAAATGGGGAGCCGGTTTTGCACCAGCCGAATCTTCCCGACTTTCATCGCCAAATCGGCGGCAATACCCGTTACGTCATCCATCCGGAAGAGATTCTCGCCGATAACTTTGCAGCGCTGGTTACGGGTGCTTCGGTCAAGGATCAATGGGTCATCGATGCGATGGTCAAAGGGTTGGAAGGGAAACCAGAGGCAGCGGGGGCTCAATGACCCAAGAAGCCTAAAGGTCTTCGAGCGCCGCCTTCACGACCGATAAAAGTTCATCACCGCGATAGGGTTTCTCGAGACGGGTGACGACCCCAGCATCCTGGAAATCGATGGTTGATTCGGAATCGACGTGTCCGCTGATCAAGATTGTCGGAATGTTAATGCCGCGACTGCGGAGCAGACGGTGCAGTTCGGGTCCGCTCATACCACCAAGCCGCATGTCGAGCACCAAGCAACCTCGGTCGGAGCCGTCGAAACGCTCGAGAAATGCTTCCGCCGAATCAAAGACCTCGGATCTCAGTCCGCCCGAATGCATGAGCGCGGCAACCGAAGCGCCGGCTGACGCGTCGTCATCGACGACGAAAACCGTCTCTTTGTCCGTCATACCGCAGGTTCTCGATTGAGAGGCAACGGCTTCGAGCCTTTGTATGGAGGAATTGTACTTGGTTTAGCAAGGGGCGACGAGCTTACGGCGAGTTCACATTGGTTGCTGGCGAAAGCCCGACAGATTCACGTTTGCAGAGATGTCTGCACAATCAAATTGTGGTAAAAAGCCGGCGTTACTCGAGCAATCTTCTGGCGTTGGAGCCACCATCATGAGCACTGCGAATCCGTACGCACCGACCCAGGAGGTTTCCACCGAGGATTTGAACGTTCGCCAAGTCAAGGTGAAGCCGATTGACTTGCTCAAACGTTCCTACCGGATGATGGGAGAGCAATACTGGCTGTTCTTCGGAATCACGTTGGTCGGGATTCTCATTGCCTCGGCAGTCCCCTTCGGTCTGATCATGGGGCCGATGATCGTGGGGATCTATCTGTGTTTCATCGAACGGGGCCGCAGGGGGCAAACCGAATTTGCGACGCTGTTTCGCGGCTTCGATTTTTTCCTGGAATCGTTCATCGCATTTCTTTGCATGCTGGGGCTCAGTTTGTTGGTGATGGTGCCTTTCATGATCGCTTTGTTCGCGATGTTGTTTGCGCCGATCATTTCGGCCGCAGCGGCGAACCCGAATGCACCGCCGCCGCCACCCGAGTTCACGCCGGGGATCATTCTCACCTACATCGCAATGTTGTTCACCAATTTTTTGATCTACATGCCTTTCATCTTCACGTTTCAATTGATCGCTGATCGCCACTTGAAAGCGATTCCGGCAATCAAAATGAGTCTCCGCGGTGTAGGGAAGAACTTCTGGGGAATCGTCTGGTTCATGTTGGTTGTCTGGTTCGTTTCAATGGTTGGCGCACTGATGTGCTACGTGCCCGCGTTCCTGATCATGCCGATTTCCTTTGGTGCAATGTTCTTGCTATATCGCGAGATCTACGGAATGCCGCAGGGGTTGATTCAGCCTTCACCGCCCGCGACCGGTGCTTGAGCGATCTCGTTTTGCGGAGTGCGACTCTGAGTCGCGAGTCAGACCGACATCGGCAACCACCGCGCGGTGGTCCGACAAATCGGTCGGTACCGTCTGGTATCTTTTGTATCGCCAGTGGTTCGGAATCAGAATCCAGTCGATGACGCGAGTCGGAGCATGGGCCGGGAATGTCATTGAATCGACACTGAATTCGGAATTCGTAGAGCGCCGGAAGAGTCCCGATTTATCGTAGATGGTCATCGCA
>JAHELS010000239.1 GCA_024644085.1 Rhodopirellula sp. | reverse complement strand
CCCGGACCTGCTTCTACTCGACATGATGCTGCCTGACGGTTACGGGCTCGATGTCCTCGAGGCGCTCAGTTGCCGTGAACCGGCGCAGCGACCCACAACGGTTGTGTTGACGGCGTCTCACGATCCGTTGATTCGCCAGCGATCGCTTGAACTCGGTGTTCACGATTTCATCAACAAGCCGGTGCATGAACTGGAATTCCTGCGCGTGGTACGCGCGCACAAAGCGCTGATGATTCACAGCACAACTCTGCTCACGGCGCGCTGAACCCAGTGAGCCGGCCCGCGATGACGCGTATCGCGGATCAGAGTCTCGTTACCGTTCGAGCCATTTCTTGATCGCGTGCACTGTCGCCGCGCGGCTCGCCCGCGCGATCGAAGTCGTCAAGGGGATCTCCTTGGGGCACACCGCAACACAGTTCTGAGCATTGCCGCAAGCCTGAATTCCTCCCGGCTGTGTCAATGCATCCATCCGCTTGCCGGCAAGCGCCTTGCCGGTGGGATGGTTATTGAACAACATCGCCTGTGAAATCGCGTGCGGTCCCACGAACGCCTGGTCAAACGCCTCGTTCTTGCGCTGCTCGAACGCCTCGTCCGGTTCCTTTTCACCCTGCGTCAACTCGATCCGCGTGTATTGTGGGCAAGCTTCCAGGCAACACCCGCAACTCATGCACTGGCTCAGCGGGTAATTCATCTCCTGCGCGGCGCGCAATTGCCGATCCCCCGGTCCCATGTCGTAGTAGCTGTCGACCGGAACCCACGCTTTAACCCTTTGCAACCCGCGGAATAATCGTTGGCGATCAACAATCAAATCTCGTACCACGGGGAATTTGCTCATTGGCTCAAGCACGATCTGCTCGTCATTCTCGGCAAGCAATTGGTCGACCAGCGCGCTACAGCTTTGCCGGACACGCCCATTGATCTGCATCGTACAAGAACCGCAAACCTCTTCGAGGCATCCGCAATCCCAGGCAACTGGAGCGACTTTCCGGCCGTCGGCGTTGGTCGCCTGGGCTGCGATCCGCTGCAACACGGAAATCACATTCAACTCCGGCTCGTACTTGATGCGATGAAGTTCCCAATAGGGCTCCAACTCCGGACCGTCCTGACGACGAACGCGGACGTTGATGGACTCGGGACGCTTCTTTTCCAGGGCGATCATCCTGCGATCCTGTTAAGGCAGATTCTTGAATCGAACACAAATTGAAAATGACTCTCTGGTACGGCTATCCGGCGGCAACCGCTTCTCCGACACGTTTCACTTTGGCACGCTCGTTCCACACTTCTTCGATAACATCCGCGCCGACCAGGCCATACAGGCGAGGTCGCGGCGGAATCAACGATGTATCGACCGCCTCGTAATTGATGTCCGGCATCGATGCGTCATGATTCCAGCTCGCAACCGTGCTTTTGAGATACTTGCGGTTGTTTGCCTCGAATTCGTCGCACCAACTCTCGGCCTGCCGGCGCCGCTGAGATGGAGTATCCGCGGTCAATGAAGGCTTCTGGAAATCGGGCTTGAAGTGTGCTCCGCGACATTCGTCACGCTGCAAGGCTCCCTGCAGGATTGTTTTAGCGAGCGGAAACATGTCCTGCAGCGATTTCGCGAAGATCACATTCTGGTTCGTCCAGCTGCCGGTGTCCGAGAGGTTGACGTGCATTGCCCGCTCGTGGAGCTCGTGCACCTTTGCAATGGCCTCCTTGAGCTGGTCATTGCGACGGACCACAGTGGCGGTGCGCGTCATCAGATCCCCCAGCTCCTGGTGAATCAGATACGGGTTCTCGTCGTGGCCCGAGTCGGCCTTGAGCAGTCGGTCATGCCTTTGCTGTTGCGCCGCGACCGCCGAATCAAGGGTCGAGCTGGCAACATCGGCATGCCCCTCTGATTGGTTCGATGCGTAATTCAGAATCGACGGTCCGGTGAACAAGCCGGTGAAGATGCACGAAAGCAGCGAGTTAGCCCCCAGTCGATTCGCACCGTGGTAGTGGTAGTCGCACTCGCCAATCGCATACAGACCCGGGATGTTGGTCATGTGGTTTTGCGGCGCGCCGGCCTGCAAGCCTCCCTCACCACCTTTGACGTAATCGGCCCACAGCCCGCCCATGCTGTAATGGACCGCAGGGAAAATGCGCATCGGTTCGACGCGCGGATCGACCCCCTGGAACTTTTCGTAGATCTCGAGAATCCCACCAAGTTTGCGATCGAGTTCCGACCGGGCGATGTGCGTCAAGTCGAGGTAAACGCTCATCCGATCGGCGTCGATGCTCAGGTTGTCGTTGACACAGATGTCAAATATTTCGCGCGTCGCGATGTCACGCGGAACCAGGTTGCCGTATTCGGGATAACGTTCCTCGAGAAAGTAATACCTTTCGCCTTCGGGGATATCGCGGGGCGAGCGGGGATCATGCGGTTTGCGGGGAACCCAGACCCGGCCTCCTTCACCCCGCGCCGACTCGCTCATCAGTCGTAACTTGTCGCTACCGGGAATCGCCGTTGGGTGCACCTGAATGAATTCGCCGTTGGCGTATTTTGCACCCGCCTGGTAACAACGGCTTGCGGCGCTGCCGGTGCAGAAGACGCTCATCGTGCTGCGTCCGTAAATCAATCCGCATCCACCCGTACCGACGACGACGGCATCGGCTGCGAACGCTCGCATTTTCATCGACACCATGTCCTGGGCTACGACACCGCGGCAACGGCCCGAATCGTCCAGCACCGGTGCGAGGAAATCCCAGAACTCATATTTGCGAACCATGCCCGCCTGCTCCTGTCGACGCACCTGTTCATCAAGCGCGTATAAAAGCTGCTGGCCGGTGGTCGCCCCGGCAAAGGCAGTTCGCTTGTAGAGTGTGCCGCCAAAACGGCGGCGATCGATGAAACCTTCGCCGGTGCGGTTGAAAGGGACACCGAGCCGGTCCATCAAATCGATGACCTTTGGCGCCCAGTAGGCCATCTCCTTGACCGGCGGTTGGTGATTCAGGAAATCACCGCCGTAGACCGTGTCATCGAGATGCTTCCATTCGTTGTCGCCGAGTTGTCGTGTTTGATCGTTGCAACTGTTGATACCGCCCTGCGCGCACACGCTGTGTGAACGCTTGACCGGTGTCAAGCTGATCAAGTCGACCTCGACGCCCAGCTCAGTCAGCTTCATGGTCGACGCGAGCCCCGCCAATCCGCCGCCCACCACCACCACGCGATGCTTTGCCATTTCTATATCCGTTTCATCACTCGAATTTTTCGCAACCTCAACACCGAACCACCCGCGACTCAGGGCGAGGCTCCCCCGGGGTCAACCGTTTCAACTTCAATTCGCTTTTCCGGGTTGTCGTCCACCATGCCTGCCGCAACCGCCGACTGGTACATTCGATCTTCGACTTTTCGCATCTCGGCAATGTCATTGGCCCCGGGTGAGACAGCCGCCCACCAGGCGCTGACTCCGATCACTGCGAGCAAGATTCCGATCGCCGTGCAAAGCTTCGTCGCGCGGGCCTGGGCCGCGGGAGAAATCCACAACCCCCACGTGATCCCGGCGGTCCAAAGTCCGTTGGCGAGGTGATAGACACAGGCCAGCACGCCGACCAGGTAGAACGCCGGCCAGACCCATCCCTGCATCGCGTCGACCAATGTGCTCGCAGCGTTGTAGGGCCGAAAGGACGCGAATCCGATCGGTCGAATCGCCCCGAGCCAGAGGTCCGCATGAAACCAACCGTGCAAATGCAGGATATGAAAGAACAGGTAGACCAGGGCGATGAATCCGGTCACCCGCTGCCATGTGTAACGCTTGTTGTTGGTATATCGATATTGTCCGGAATTGATCTTGCCGGTCCGGGCAATCCACACACCCAACACCGCGTGAAAAATCAGCGGTGTAAAAATCAGACCCCACTCGATCAGCGGCAACAGCTTGCCGGGGCTGTGGATCATGTACACCGCGCGCTGAAATGTCTCGGGCGCATTGAGCAAGCTGGCATTGGTCGTCAAATGAACCACCATGTAGAGACCGAGTGGAACGATCCCCAGCAGCGAATGCAGTCTCCGAATCCCGAACTCATGCCGCAGAAAAAAAGCCGATCCGGGTGTCTCTGAGGTACTCATCGTATAGGTGCTTCATGAGTGTCGATGTACTACCATGCAACCGTAAACCAACCTTCCCGGGTAACCGGAGCCGCTAGCGTAATGGATTACGCTTCGTACTGTGAAGTGACCGCGAGGATTTGTCGCCCATGAATATCTGGTTGCTGGTAACGCTGAGCGTCGCAGTCGTGCTGGTCTGCATTCTGGTGCTGCGGCTGCATGCTTTTTTGACGCTTTTGCTGGCCGGGTTGATGGTTGCGGCGTTTGGCGGCCCCGAGTCGCTCGAGCGATACACGCAGTTTCAGCTCGAAAAGAACAGAATGACGCAGGTCGAAGCGGACGAGCTGCAAGACCAGAGTGCTCCGCTTCGATTGGCAACCGCGTTCGGAGAAACGGCCGGGAAGATCGGAATTCTCATCGCGTTGGCGAGCATCATCGGACAATGTCTGCTCGAATCGGGTGCCGCCACGGTGATCGTCGATCGGATGCTCCGCTTGACCGGCCCCCGTCGCGCCCCGGAGGCTCTGGCGGCCAGCTCTTTTATTTTGGGAATCCCGGTCTTCTTCGATACGGTCTTTTACCTGATGGTCCCCTTGGCGCGGTCGCTGCGGCAAAGACTCGGGAAGGATTACGTGCTATTCATCCTGGCCATACTCGCTGGTGGATCGATCGCGCACTCGCTCGTTCCGCCCACGCCGGGGCCACTTCTTGTTGCCGGGATCATCGGTGTCGATATCGCCACAATGATGATGGCCGGGCTGGTGATCGGCGGATGCAGCAGTGTTTTGTCACTCGGCGTGGCGCGCGTGATCAATCGCTTGGTGGAGGTTCCGCTGCGGTTTGACGAGAACTCCGAGTCAGGGCAATCCTCTGCCGAACAAACTGAAGTCGACCAAGGCGAAACCGCGCCCGCGGGCGATCGGTCCGCAGCAGCCGCAGTCACCGAATCTCCCAACAATGCGCCGTCGTTGCTGTTGGCACTCTGTCCAATCGTTCTGCCGGTCATCCTGATTGCGGTCGGATCGGTCGTGACGTACCTGGTCAAATCGAAAACATTGCCAACCGGTTTTGAAACGGATTTGGTGCGCAGCTTTGGCGACAAGAATGTCGCGCTGGCTGTCGGCGTTCTATTTGCCTTGGCGTTGAAACGGTATTGTCCGAGCGGAACACGCGAGACGCTTGTATCGCGCGCGCTCGCGGCGGGTGGCAATATCATTCTGATCACGGCCGCAGGCGGAGCGTTCGGCGTCATGCTTCGACAGGCGGGGATCGAGCAGGCGGTCAGCAGTCTGGCCCAGGGAGTTCCGGGTCTGTTGATTCTGCCGCTCGCGTTCGTCGTTACCGCAGCGATTCGGACGCTGCAAGGTTCGGCCACCGTCGCCATGATCACTGCGGCGGGTATTCTGCAAGGTTTCGCACAAGTGGAGACTCTGCCGTTTCACCCCGTCTACCTCGCGATGGCGATCGGCGCAGGCAGCAAACCGGTTTCCTGGATGACCGACAGCGCCTTTTGGGTGATCACGCGAATGAGCGGAATGACCGAGGCCGAAGGGTTGCGCGTGGTCTCGCCGATGAGCATCGGGTTGGGATTCTCGGCCCTCTTGTTCACGGTTCTTTTCGCTTACGTGTATCCCGGGCGATAGACTCGGCGTTTATTCTTCGGGGGATGCGGCGGCAGGTTGATTTTCCTGCCAATCAACTGGAGGATAGGAATCTTCCTTTTTGACAGGACTCCGGTTTCATGAAGAAAAAGCACGCCCCGTCGATCGCGCGAATCATGGCCGGGACGGCCGACAAGAATGCATCGCTGTTCCAACGGCTCGGCGTCCCGCTGGGGGATCCCGCCGCCTGGATCGAGCTCGATACCCGACGGATTGCCCTGGTACGCGACCTGGAAATGGATCGCGTCGAAAAGATGGGTCACGCCGACGACGTCACCTGCCCTGCCGAGCATCCTCCTCCGGCCGGCTTGAGCCCTGATCGCGAGACCGCGACGGCCGAAGCGGCCACTCAACTTCTCCGGGCGGCGCGTGTCGAAGAAGTCTACGCCGACCGTTCACTCCCCTACATTTTCGCCTGGCACCTGCAGCAAGCCGAAATCGATGTCCTCTACGACGACCAACTCGGAGTCCTCGACCGCCGCCAAAAGACACATCACGAACTTGAATCACTCGCCGCCGCCCAAAAGGTTACCGAGGAAGTGATGCGCATGATGTGCGAAATTGTTGCCCGAAGCAGCGCCGCGGCTGATGGAACACTGCAGCACGAGGGAGCGCTGCTGACCAGTGAGCGAATAACATCGATGGCCGCGATCGAGTTCATGAAGCGGGGATTCAGCATGACGCATGGGGCGATCGTTGCCACCACTCCGCACGTCGCCGACTGTCATCACTCCGGTGAAGGTCCCCTGTACACCGGTCGGCCTGTCGTCATCGACTTGTTCCCGCGTGACGAATCGACACGCTATTGGGGCGATTGCACGCGCACGGTCGTTCATGGTGACGCCTCCGATACCGTCAAGGCAATGCACACGGCGGTCGTCGAGGCGAAAGCGGCCGCCACGGCACGATTGACCGCTGGGGCAACGGCCGACGCAATTCATAAAGCGGCCGAAGAAGTGCTACTGCGACACGGGTACCCCGTTTCGCGCGGCGAGATCACCGATCACCCCAGCATCCAGCATGGCACTGGACACGGTATCGGTCTTGATTTGCACGAGCCGATTCTGCTCGATCACGGGGGCGATGAAGTCCTTGAACACGAAGTATTCACGGTCGAACCTGGGTTGTACGGACGAAACGACGGTGGTGTAAGGATCGAGGACATGTTGGTCGTCACTAACGACCAGGCCAGGAATCTTAATTCGCTGCCCGATTCACTTCATTGGGCATGACCAGCGAAGAACAAATCCTCGGCGAGATTGCACTCGCGCCTCGCGACGTTGATCTTCGGCTCGCGTACGCCGATTGGTTGGAGGAACACGGGGATCCGCGCGGCGCGATGATCCGCGTCGAAGAAGAACTCCGCTCGCTGACGATCGACTCCGACCGCTACTGGGAACTCAAACCGCAGCGGCACGCCTTCCTCGACTACTGTGACGAGACATACCACGACGAGTGGCTTGTTCGTCTCGGTTACCATCGGCGGTATGAACCGGTGTTCGCGGATCTACCCGATACACCCGAAAAACGTTGGCGGTTGATTCGCGAATTCATCGAGCGGTGGCACGGAATCCGGCTGGCTGACAATCCAACCTGCGATGCTCTCCCGGATGTCGAAACATGGATCAGCAGGCCTGCACCACGTTCCCTTGGCCAATGGATGAGCCTTGCGCACGACCTGGGGAATCAATTCGAGAAGGTTTTTCGCGACCGTGTCGCGATTGAAAACCTGCGGCGCCATCAAGCAGTCTCGCTGATGCAACTCGCCGAAGGCGACATCTATTGGGCGGTCCGGCGAGAGAACATGGAAAAAGCCGACCCTCCCGTGGACACCTATTCGCAATACCACGACGGCGCCGGTCAGGGTTACGAACATTCGGGCCAGCCGCACCCAACGCTCACCAGTTTCGCACTTTCACATGCATCCTATTTCCTCGGACGCGGCGTCAGCTACTCGATTGAGCCCCACCGAATCGAAGCCCACTGCCAACAACACGACCAGGCGATGACCAAGTTTGACAATCTCGCGATCTATGAATCAGAGAATGTGATCGTCGTGTTCGACGGCGAACACATGCGGTTGGCGATTTGGGGCACAACACCCGTTGGCAACCTGCCACCTTTTTTTCAAGCACTGATGAACAACGAATGAGCGAGTAAGCCTTGCCGCGTCATGCCGATCGGGTATCGACGATGATGTCCGCCAAAGCCTCACGAAGCGGATCGTCATCGGGGCCGCAAAAACCCCAATGCTCGCGCCTTCGCCAGCCCTCTGCGTACTCGAATTTGCCGCTCAACTGCCCGATCTGGCGACTCAGGTCACGCAGAGTCTGCAGATAACTGTCCTGACCCTGGCTCTCGTCAAGCCACTGCTTCTGGCTCGCGTGACAGGCCAACGCTTCTACTTTCTTGTCGATCGCGTCGGTTTCATCGACAAACAGGTGCGGATGGACCAATTCACCCAGCGGTGTCCGGTTGCCAACTGGTTGGGCATGGTAAACCGTAACCGGATCCATGAATGCCTCCACCGGTGGATCGCTTTCGAGGTTCGGCATGCCGTGCGAAAACGCGGCGCTTACCGCCAATCGACACGCGATCTCGTGGTCTTCCATGTAATCGCGCGGTGAGTGCGTCAATACGATCGAAGGCCTGGCCGCGCGGACCACGGCGGTCACCTTGCGAAGATTCTCAAACGTGTAGCAGGCTTCCATGTCCGCGTAGATCGGAGGGTGAAACGTCGCGCCAAGCACACGGCACGAATCCTTGGCTTCTTCGAGACGAGTGACAGCGCACTGCTGCGGCGGCATGGTCGTGCTGCCCTTTGAACCGTCACAGAGGTTCATGTAGTGCAGATCCCAGCCTCGCCGTGACAATTGAATCATTGCACCGGCAAAAAAGAATTCGATATCATCTGGATGAGCCGCGATGGCCAAAACCGAGGGCATGCTGACGTTTCTCCCTGTGAAGACAATTCGCACGAACACGAAGCGATTCGGAGTTACGATTCTAACGACTGAACCGCTGCGTTTGGCGCGCATCCTGTGGGCTTCGCCCGCATCCGACGGCGCGGCCACCGGACATTCCTGATTCCCAGACACGTCTGACCGGGACGGGATCTCTGAGGGCCTCGCTTGGAGCCCGATCAACGCAACCTAGTGGTGGCGATGGGCTTTGGGGTCACGATCATGATGGACTTGGTC
>JAHELS010000238.1 GCA_024644085.1 Rhodopirellula sp. | reverse complement strand
GACCGTCTTCTGTGACTACCGAGTAGCTGAAGTACTTTGCATCGACCGCTGCGCTGGGATCGAGAATCGAATTCAGCAGCGCTTCTTTGGTTTTGTTGGTGATGGACGCGAGCTGAGGCCCCACCTCGTGTCCCTCATCGCTGACCTTGTGACAGTTGATGCACAACTTGCGAAACACGATGGCTCCTCGCTTGGTATCGCCATTGAGTGCCAGGGCGGGCTCGAACTTGCGTAAAACTTCGGCGCGATCCGTCGACGCTTGGATTGCCAAAGCTTTTTGCCACTGCGTTGCATTCTTGCTTTGATCCAGCAATCGTTGCCGGACGGGAACGCTTAACTCACTGGGGCCGATTGCCCCGTCTTCGAGACGACCGCGAAGCGACTCGGCCCACGGCTGGCGACTCGTGAGCGCGTACAGAATCTCGCTGCGCAGCTCCGGGCTGTGTGAACGCCAACCCTTCAGCAAGACTTCTGCGATCGCAGGTTCCGTGCGGTGTGCAAGGTGCGCGACGATAGCCCGCTGAAGAACCGCGGGGGATCGTGGAACCAACAGTTGTTTCATCAGCAGGAAGTCATCCTCTCGGCTTGCCTCTTCGCGTCCCAGTAGTTGGACGGACGCGACGCGCGCGTCTTCATCCGCCCCGTGATCGGCGACGACGTGACGCGCGTGCTCGATGACTTCGGCGATGCAATCGCTGGCGGTACCCGCAAGCGAATCGGCCGGCAGCCCACGCGTTTGGAGACCGTCGAGGACGCGGGCCAGTGCCGAGAAGGTGGTTTGCACGGGGCGGTTGCCGTGCGATGCTCGGTGGGTGGAGCAAATCAGATCGATGATGTGGCCGAGAGATTCGTTCTCTCCCAACGCAACGGCCTGCCCGATCAGTTCCAAAGTGCCAGGTAACTCGAGGACCCTGTGGTCGCCGCCAACTTCGGTCGTCCGAAGCGCCCCGGTCAACACGGCCAGGACGTTTCGCCGGTTCAGCGAACTCATCGCGGCGGCGAGCATGTATTGGTCTTCACCATGCCGAATGATCAGCCTTGCGAGTGCGGCGCTGGTTTCCGGCGAGTCGTACGCTCCCAGCGTGGACGCAAGTTCCAGGCGAACCTTCGCGTCAGGATCATCGACCAGCGGTATTAACTGATTTGCGTCGACGACAACGCGCCCCGCGATACGCACTGCATTTCGTCGGACGCCGGCGTGAGTGTCGGTGAGCGCGGCTTCAAGCGTACTGGCCGGCAGCGCGCCGAGTCCGTCGAGCGTCCAAAGTGCATGGAGCTTGGCTAGTGGTTGTTTGCTGCTGGCGGCCAACTCCCGCAGAGGTTCGGTGGCCGCTTGCTGTTTCCCATTGACCACCATTCGCTGCGCCGTATCGCGTTGCCAGCCGTTAGAGCTTTCAAGCGCCGCGACGAGTTGCTGTGCCGTAAGATTGGCGAGGCGGGGAATTTCGCTTGCCGGGCGATCGGCGCGAACAATTCGGTAGATTCGTCCGCGGTCGTCGCCGGATCGGAACCAGGGACGAAGTTCGTCCTTGCCGCTTTGAGGCAACCACTGAGGGTGCTCGATCATATAGCGGTACATGTCAACGACCCAGAGAGCTCCATCCGGGCCCGTTCTAGCCATGACTGGACGACACCACCGGTCTTCGCTGGCAAAAAAGTCGGTCTTCAGTTCGGCTGGATCGCGACGAAACGTAAAGCTGACTCCCTCGTCTGCGATCAAATTGTGCTGAACCAGGTTGTGAAAGGGTTCGCAGGTGAAAGCGTGTTGCTCGGCCCCTCGGTCAAACAAGTAGTCGTCGCGGTAAACCATTGCTGAGCAGGCCGAGGTGAATCTGCCTGACTGGCCGAAGCTGTGATATCGTTTTTGCAGTTTGCTGGCCGGATAGACCCGCGGGTTCGCGGGCGTGACCACCTGGTGCCTCGGATCGGGCGGCGCGAAATGCGAATTGCGGCGGATGTTTTGATCGTCCAGCACGTAATGCCAGAGCGGATGGCTGTTCTGCACGCCGAACCAGTTTCCCCAGTCGTCACGGTTTCGGCCGAACTGCGAAGGTCCGCTCTGCGGGTCGATGGCTCCGTTGCCGGGGCGAATGCGAAAGTCGCGGCTGCCGATCTGATGCTTCTCACCGGTAAGGTGTGACGTGATCCGACTGTCTTTACCATAGCCTGCGTGATGGCTGCCGCTGGCACAGTAAACCCAGTTGTCGAGTCCCCACCGCAAACCGTTAACGCGAAGCTGCTGATTCCCTTCAAGAAAGCCGGAATACAGGACATGGCGAACATCCGCCTTGCCATCGCCCGAACTGTCTTCCAAGTAAACAATCTGCGGGGCTGCCGTGACGAGGATGCCGCGACCCCAAGCGAGGACTCCGGTCGGGAAACTCAGCCCCTCCGCGAACAGCGTTGACCTGTCGTATTGTCCATCATCGTCGGTGTCTTCCAGAAACCGCACCCGCCCGCCCGGCATGCCCTCGCCATCGAGTCCTAGCGGGTAGTCGGCCATTTCCACGACCCACAGCTTGCCATCCGGCCCCCAATCGATGGCGACGGGATCGATCACGAGTGGTTCGGCGGCTACAAGTTTTACCTCGAAACCGTTGGGGACACGGATCGTTCTGAGCGCCTTGCCAACGTCCGACGGCACCGGCGCTGCATCTTGGTCGTTTTGCGATCCGCGAATGTTCGGACTGGCGCTACTTTCGCGTAGCGAAAACCTACTATCCACTTCGGCATCTGCCGCATTGAAGTGGGATTTCACTTCCGGCGGAGTCAGTGCGCGATCGTAAACGGCAACTTCTTCGAGCATGCCTTGAAGATTCGCAAAGTTGTCGGCGCGTCCTCCGAGGAAAATATCTCCACATTTGTCCGGAAATCCGATTGGAAGCTCAGCTTCGATTTCCGGCTTTGTGTCTCCGTTGAGGTACACCGTGAGTTTTTGTTGCTGGCGGACCATGACGACGTGCGACCAGCTTGCCCGTGGGATCCGCGTTGCGCCGGCAATCAACTCATTTTGATGGTTGCCGTTGAACACGATCAGCCTGCCCATGTTTGAATGCGTTCCGCCGATTCCCAGGTTATCGCCCGGCGCGCCTTCCACCCCGTCAACGGCTCGCGAAAATACGTACGCGGTCACTGGACGTAAATCAATGGGCAACTCATTTCGCATCCACAGCTCGACGCTGTAAGTATTGCCCAGTCCTGCGAGGTGCGCTTGCACGCGGCCGCCCGAGAAGTTCGGTTTGTCGGCTCCCGTCGGTAACGGTGACGAACCGTTTTCGTATTCCGCTTCGTGCTCGCCCGCCGAGTCTTTCGCCGATTGATCAGGTTCGTCGTGGAGTCGCCAGAAGGCAACGGGCTTGGACGCTAAAACAGCGTCCGCGTACTTTTTCCGCGATTCCGCATCCTCAGGCTTCGGGCCGAGAATGATCGACGGTTTCGGGCGCGGTGGAGGAATCATGGCCGACACTTCGTACAGCTCGACGATGTCGTCAGCCGTCAATGCGCGATCGAATAATGTGACCTCGTCGACTTTGCCATCAAAGGTCGTGGCGGGATTATCATCACTCCCGATCAAAAAACGCTTTGGCCGATTCGGCGATTCGACTTCGACATCGATTTCAGGTTCCGCCCTGCCGTCGAGATACACTTTCGTGTGATGCTCGTCTCTCGTGATCGTTAGGTTGTGCCAGTGTTTTGTGGAAACTTCCGTCTTGCCGGCAAACGTCTGTTCGCCGAATCGAAGAACCAGCTTGCCTGAGTGATCGCCAGCGTCCTTACCGGAGATCAACAAGGTTTCGGCTTCGCTTGAGAGCAGGACACCGGTTGTACCGCGAGCATCGACGGGCAGCGCGTTCGAAAACCACACCGCCAACGTGTATTCTTCGGGTGGGTCCTTCAAATTCGCTTCGATATGTCCGCCGGCAAGGTAGACCGAACGGTTTCCGTAGCCCTCTGCCTTGAATCCAGGACCATCTGGTCCCGGCAGGAACAAGGCAACACCTCCCTCGAAACGAGCATGATTCGTACCAACGACGTCCTTGACCTGCACCGAGTCCATGTCTTCGAGACGCCAGTATGCAATTGGTTTCCGGTTGGCAACGGCCTCTGAATAGGGCGAGTGCGAAGTTGTGATCGCTCGACGCTTCCTGTTGGATACCGTTTCCAGCAAGCTCAACAGCGTTTCGACGATCATTGGTTCTGCCTGTTCGACAAGGCCTGCCGTGCGCGCAGGCCATGTCGTGTACCCGCCAAGCCGATGTTGTTCCGGAGGAGGGATGTATCCCGTTGCTCCGTTGGCAAGCTCCAAATTAAAAGTTGCCGCCAACGGACTTTGGCTTTTCAATTTCAGCCCCGTGATCCCGTAGACCTCGTTGGGGATTGCCGTGATTCCAAGTTCGCCGATGCGAACTGCCTGCAAAACGACTTCCGCTTTCGGGTTCTCGTGAATCCATTCGGCCTGTTGAGCGTAAACTTCAACACGATTTCGCGGAGCAAGATCGCCTCGTCCAGCGTTGATCGGTCGAGCCCACTGGCGGCGATCCCGCGAGGGAGTTCGGCGATCGATCGTAAGCCGTTTCTCGGACATGGCCAGGGACAGATCCGACCGATGCTCGATTGCCTTCCACGCCTGCACAGCGCGATCAGCCACATTTTCGGAGTATTGCTGCCGGCTGATCTCGTGACGCGGTTGGCTGTAATCCATCCAGTGAAGATCCCCGCTGGTTCCCTGGGACATGATGCCCACAAAACCGGGCGTCACGTTCCCGCCTGGCTTCCCAATTCGGGCCTCCATCAATCGGGCAGCTTCACCAAAGTAGTCCGCTGAAAACGCCGCCCCGCCGAAGTAGTGCATCGAAAGATTTGCCATCACGCAGATCGGCATATCGTCTTTCGCAGACACCACGCTCAGCACCGACAACCAGGGATCGATCGGCCCGGCGGGGCTGGTGTAGTCGGGATTCTGATATCCGGGATGCATCATCGCACGCACAGTCGTCGCACCGAAGGGATCCATTCCCAGTCGATCGCTGCGAGTGATCCAGCGTCGGCAATTCGTCAGATCGGATCCGTCGACGATGGCCCAGCCAACTTTTGCAGGCTGAAGATTCTCGTGAGCATCCGCGATCGACTGGGCGACTCGGCCCGGTACGAACTTCACATAGGCCTCGTCCGCCGCGCATCCAAGACACGTCATGGCCGCGGGCGCAGAATGCGTATGTGTTGCACTGATCAGAATTCGATCAGGCGGTATTCTTGTTTCCTGCGAGGCCAGTCGCTTGATCTCGTCGCACAACGATGTCGGGAACATGCAGGAATCCACAATCACGATCGCGATGGTTTCGATCCCGTCGCTGATCACGAGCGCCCGTGCATGCAATGGGTCCACGACCCGATCGGAGCTTCTCTGTAAAAAACCACCATTCTGTAATGCGGGCAGCGTCTGCGGCGAGATATCCACCGTGGCCGCTCCCGCTCGCAGTGATGGTTTCTCACCAGCGATCACCTGGACCGGAGCGGTCAGCACCAGCAACAAAACGATCCCAGGAATCAAAAGCAAATATTTCATGACGACCTTTTGACGCGGCGCAAGTCAGTACTTCTCGTCTGTGCTTATTCTCATGTGTAGATCCGGAGAAAGCTATCCTCGGTTGGACAAGTAAGCGGCAGCGCCCGATCGATGAACATCACCGGCGTTCTCGCAGCGGGTAATCCAGCTCGGATAATCCGCGAGCTTTAGCCCCGAAGAAACGCTGTTGATGGTAAAGTTTTCCGTCAGTGCCGGTGGTAGGCGCCGTCGACTTGCCGATGCAGTGATTCTCGCCGATGTTTTTATTGACTCCGTGCACCCATGCGTCATGCTTCGTGTAGCAAGCGACGACATGAGCCGACAGCCCAGTGCCCAAGGCCGAGAGTGACAAGCCGAGTGCGAGCCGAAAGGCAACGCCAGCAGCCAAAGCCAAGTGCCGAAAGTCAGGAGCCGAGGCCGGTCGAAGAACTTGCTTGCCCGCGTGATGTGGCCACATCACGCGGTTTTTTTTGCGCTCTCCCCTATCGTTGCCTACTCCACCACATCTCCGCGATCACAATTCCTCGCATCTCCGGGGTCTCACTCGTCACGTTGATGTCGCGCCGCCCGTTTCATCGCTTCAACGACGCTACTTGCGTTCCAGTCGCGATCGGAATGAGTCCGGTTCCCTGATTCCCCTGACGGGGAGTTTTTCGTGTGCCGGTCGCAAGCCTGTTTGATCGTAGTCGTCAGGTTAGAATCAGGTGCCGACCGCCCGCGGTTCCTACGTGGTGAAACCTTATGCTCCGAACAAACCTTCTCCATTTCTCTCCGATCGCCGGAGTCTTCGCGGTATTTCTTGCGTTGACTTCACATGCCCATGCACAGTCTATTTCGAAGCTCGATAAATACGGTGGCACGAAGGCCATCACAGGTAACGCGACTGGGTTCTTTCACATCGAAAAGATCGACGGTCGCCACTGGTTCATCACGCCCGACGGCAGCGCGTTTTTTGCTGTTGCGCTGAGTCATCTTTTCTCCGGCGAGAGCGATCTCGCCTGCCAGAATGTTTACGGTGGCGATGCGGACGCGTGGATGAAGGATTCGTTTGCCAAAGCTCGTGAGATGGGATTCAACTGTGCGCTTGGCAGCGCGACCAGTCCCGAACGTAACCTGAATGGTTTTGTTGATGTACGCAAGGCGGAAGCAATGTTTCGTAACGCGAACTTTCCCTTTGCCGTCGGCGTGATTCTGCTGAAGCATCCGTGGGAATTCGTTGATGGTGAAACGTTGCCGGATATTTTTCATCCGGATTACGAACAACTCATCCTTTCGCGAGCGGGGCAAATTTGTCCTCATTACAAAGAGGATCCGCTGTGCATGGGTTACTACTACGGATTCGGGGCTTTCAATAAAGCCGATCAATGGGTCAACCACCACTTAGCGCTACCATCGGGCAGCCCGGGACGCGAAGTGCTTGCCGATCTGCTGATCCGCCGGTACGAGGGAGATGTTGTGAAGTTCAACGAGGTCTATGGTTGCTCGTTGAATGATATCTCGGAAATAAAATCTACATTTAACGTGACCTACGAGAAGGAGTACGAACGCCGTAACTATCCGCGGATACGCGCATCGCTAAACCAACAAAAACTCACCGATTTTGAAGCGATCGTCTCTCACATGTGCGTCACACTGTATCGAATTGGGCATGACGCCATTCGACGTTGGGATCAGAACCACCTGATTTTGGGTTCGTTCATCAAAGAATGGGCATTGTCGCTCGATTCGTGGAAAAAGGCTGCACCTTACGTCGACATGATCGCTCCCCAGCACGTCAACGAGTTCATCTCCGTGAACGATATCGCGGAGGCCACCGGATTGCCAATCATCTTTTCCGACGAGTACTTTGGCTTTCACTATCCCGACTACAAGACTCGAACGGGCAACGTGCACGCGGGGCTGATCTCCCATGATGCACGCGGCGAAGTCTACGCAGCAAACCTCATGCGACACTTCAAGGATCCGGCAGTGATTGGCGTGACTTATTGTGCGTGTATGTTCGACCAGGGAGGCAACACGCTGGCGAAGAACAGCCAGAACGGATTCTATTCGCTAACTGGAAAGCCGCGTCAAAAGCTGATTGACGTTGTGACTCAAACCAATCGTGCCGTGTACGACCACACGCCTGATCCCGCGTCTCCCGAACAACTCGAGGCATTGCACAAGGCTTTGTTCGCCAAGTGGAGTGAACACAGTGTGAAGCGGACACCCAATCGCTAGCCAAGGAGACGAAATCAAGACTCAGCGCTCCGGGACCGGTACAATCGCTCAGTCAATGCGTCGCTCTCGGGTCGATTATCATCCTCTTCATGGCTGTTGGAAATTGAGTGTTTTGCAAGTGATCGGATCCCGCGTTTTCCCGCTGTGCGTCTTCTTGTGTGCATTTGCATTCACGGGTGTTTTGGCTTCCGCGAATGAGCGCGCTACCGGATTCATACGCGTCGAGCAAATCGACGGCACGTGGTGGTTCATTAACGCCGACGGTGAGAAGTTCGTCAGCATCGGAGTCAACCACATTGAACCGCACTTGTGGTTAGCTCCGTACAACAAAGCCAACACGCTGAATAACTATGGCGATGACATGGTCGATGACGCGGGATACTTCGATACCACTGGTATTGCGGCGGCAAAGTGGATCGATCGTCAAATCGAAATCTGTCGTGATCTTGGCTTTAACACCTTTGGCAAACACGTTCATCCATCGATCGATCCGAAACTTTATTCGGATCGGATTTTCTACGTGGCGTCACTCGAAACCGCGCCCCTGGCCGGATGGCGGGAACGCAAAGGCGAAGGTCCGCGGCCGGATGTTTTCTCGCTCGACTTTCGAGCGTATCTGGAAAAGAAAATCAAAGCGTCATGCGACCAACACAAGAACCAACGCAACCTGATCGGCTACCTCTACACTGACGTTCCGAGTTGGGTTCTCGGCCGCGCCGAGCAGAAGCAGCGAGGCGACACGACAATGATCTATCCGTGGGTTAACGCGATCCTTCAACTCGGCGACTCGTCACCTGGAAAGCAACGCTGGCTGAAACACCTCGGCACTCGCTACGACAGCGCCGACGCCGCGGCGACGGTGTGGAGCCTGCCGATCAGCCCCACCTATGGCGTTGATTGGGACGATCTCGCGCGCCAAGTTGACTGGACAAAGCCTGCCGATGCTGAAAAAGCGAGAGACGACATGCTTTCGTTCATGCCGATCATTGTCGAGCGATGGTACTCACTGCACAAACAGATCGTTCGTGAACACGATCCAAATCACTTGATTCTTGGCGATAAGAATATGACCAATTGGCATCACGACTGGCTGCTGCCGTCACTCAAGAGGCATGTTGATGTGATCTGCACGCAGGGCTACGGCCGTTGGGCGGATGAAGCCGCTTTGTATGAGCGGATTCATGAAGCTACGGGAAAGCCGATTTTCAATGGCGATGGCTGCTTCGGTCTCGCCGACGAACACCA
>JAHELS010000237.1 GCA_024644085.1 Rhodopirellula sp. | reverse complement strand
AGCAGGTGAAGGATGGTAGCGTGGAAGTCGTGAACATCCATCTTGTTCTCAGCGACTTCCGCGCCGATGTCGTCGGTCGAACCGTAAGAGAATCCGCGTTTGGCGCCGCCTCCGGCGAGAACAAAATCCACGTCAGGACATATTCGCCCTTGTTGAACCAGGAGAACAAGGACCCGGAGGAAACATTCTCGCTGGACTACCAACTGACCACTGCCAAACGGAAAGCTGGTTGACTGGTACGATCGAACGCGTTGCCATCAGAAATCGCAGACGCCAGTTAGGCTGAGATCCGATTGCTTGAATGACCCTTTTGTGCAGTGTCTTATGCTTGGCGGCAGGCGTCTGCGACGCAGATCTAAGTTCTTCACCGACGGAGAGTCCGGTGCAAAGACATTGCAAGAATTCTGGCCCGCAGCAGCTTGGTTCGGCCGGTGCGCGTTTACTCCTGGCAACACTAGCCGCGATGGAGTTACGGCTCCAAAATTTCAGTGCTTGGGGATACTTCTTTATCCGTTGCGAAGATTGCTGAATGAGGCTTCGATCGCCTTCTTGAGCATCAACGCATCGTTCGAGAAGACGACGAGCCGGGCGCCTTGGCGGATTGTGCGAACGGCTTGAGCCTCGTCTCCAAACCAACAGCCGGCCGCGACATGATGCATGTCGGCTGTGTCGATGATCTTTTGCAGCATGGCGATCAGATCGGGGTGATCGTACTCGTTCGGAATGCCCATGCTGACGGTCATGTCGTTCGGACCGACAAAGACGCCTTGCACGCCAGGGATGGAACAGATCTTGTCCAAGTTCTCGACACCAGCGACCGATTCAATCATCGGTATGAAAACCGTATCGGCGCACTTTTGTTCGGTGACATAGGCTTCCGTCTTGTCGCTCGGCCACTTGCCGCCGGCAAGAACTTGATCGAGCGCGGCTCCCTTGAGTGGACGGTAAACCGCAGCGGCAGCCAGCCGTTTGCAGTGTTCGTAGTCTTCTACATACGGCACGACCACGCCATCGAACGAATCACAGACCTTTGATACGTCATCAGGCTCGCGAGAGTGCGTTCGCGCCAAGCACGCGATACCTTTGCTTGCCAACGCGTAACGCAGCGGCAAAAAATCGGCCAGGTCCAACGCATTGTGCTCGGCCGTGACAATCACAAAGTCGAGTGCACCGTCCGGAATGAAATCGACCATCGCGGGAGTCACCGCATGCTGGATCAACGTGCCGTAAACCGTCTCGCCTTGAATCAGTTTTTGTTTCAGTTGTTGGGCTGCCATGATGTTTGATCACCTTTTCTGTTGGGACAATGGCCACTTCTGACCACAGAGCGGGAAAACGTCCCAGGAGAACTACAAAAGCGTTAACGGGTTCACGCGTGTCTTGAGCGGCATGTCGACGGGACGATCGAGACGATGCGATTCGAAAATAGCGGCAGTCATTTCCACAATGCCACGACAATCTTCCGCAGAACATCGTGTCACTTGCTGTTGCTCGATGCTCTTCATCAAATCAGTGATCGCGGCGATATGGCCACCTTCGTAATTGCCATCGGAGCGCGTTTCCGGCTTGCCGATACCTGCCGATGTGATTGCTTCCCACGATTTGCCGGATCGCCGGGGCGACCAACTCGAGTCTCGCAAGATGTAAGCTGGCTTCAGGTAACCGCTCACCATTTCGATCACTCCTTTTGATCCGAAAACCTGAAGTGCGAACCGTGACGGCTTGCCGCCCATCGAACGCCGCGAGGCGAAGTGGCCAAAAACGCCGCCCGGAAATGTGAACCTTGCTTGAATGTTGTCGCCGGCCAACGGCCCGATTCCCTCGGCACCCTCTTTCACGTCGTCGCGAGTGACCGCGTGACCCGCCTGCGTCACGGTTGCCGAGCATGACGTAGGATGACCGCCCGCGAACGACCGCATCAAGGCAAAGATGTGCGAGCCCAGCACCCACAAGTCTTCTCCACCCCCACGATGATCCTCTTTGCCGCGACCCCGCAGCTCCAAGATCTCGCCGATCTCGTCCGATTCGATCAACGACAGAACGACGTCCAGAACGGGCGAGTATTGTGTGACGTGAGCGATGCCAAGTTTCAAATGCCGCATCTCGAGTTGGTTCACAACCTCGTCGCACTCTTGCAGCGTTCGGCAAAAAGGCTTCTCCATATAGATGTGGCATCCGAATTCAGCGGCAGCCATCAACATGTCATGGTGCTGGTCAATCCACCGCGGGCAAATGGCGACGATATCCAGTTTTTCTCTGGCCAGCATGTCACGGTAACGGGCGTAACCTTTTGCCGCTCCGGTGCGATCCTGCGCTGCGGTTCGGCCTGCGGCATTTTCATCGGCGACTGCGACGATTTTGACGTTCGGCAGTTTCTTGAACGCGACGTCGACACCGTGTCCGTAATTCCCTTTGCCTGTTCGGCCGATGATGCCGACGCGATAAGTTGTCATGGGTTATCTCTTTCAGACTTCGGGAAGCAGCCACGGCTTTCGGTATTCGGGGCGCGTTCTCAACCGATTCGCTTCTTGATCGTTCACGAACGTCTCAGTCGTCGGGTCAAGAGTCAATTTGCGACCGACTCGGGCGGCGATATTTCCGGCGTGACACAACACGGACGCCGTGTGGCCAACGGTCTCTAAATCACAATACGGTCTGTTCCGGGACTTGATGCAATCGATAAAGTTTTGCACATGCGGAACTTCGCTGCTGTTGCCTTCTCCGCGAGCTAATTGTTCGCCGCGATTGCCGTATGCAGTCCATCCGGAGTTTCCGACCACGATGTATCCTTTGTCGCCGAACACCGCGGATCCTTCCGATTTGCCGAGGTAAGGGTACGGAGCCCAGATGCGCATCTCGTAAGTCAGCAGCTTGCGCGCGGTTTCGTCGCCGAATTCGTAGTTCGCTTGCAGAGTATCGGGGAACTCCTGGGCATCGTCGAAGTACCACTTGCCGCCGTTGGCGAAGATTGTGCGGGGCAACCCAACCGGATCATCGCCTTGAGCCTGACATGCTGCGTTGAGCAAAGCGATCGCCATGTCCAACCGATGGACGCCGTCGTTACCGAGATCTCCGGTGCCATAATCGTAAAACCAGCGCCATCGCCCATGAAACCGATTGCGATTAAAGGGACGCTTGGGCGCGGCTCCCAGCCACATGTCGTAGTCAACACCGGCCGGAACTTTTTCATCCGCGGGAAAGCCGATCGGACCTTGCCGCGAGCTCTCCCATGCTTTGGCGACGAGGCATCGGCCGAGCTTGCCGCTTCGTACGAATTCGATGGCAGACTGAAGCCGTTTGGTCGATCGATGTTGCGAACCCATTTGTACGATGCGTTTATGTTTTTGCATCGCCGCAACCATTCGCATCCCTTCGACGATGTTGTGCCCGTCCGGTTTTTCAACATAGACATCTTTGCCAGCCTGACATGCCAGGATCGTCGGTATGGCGTGCCAGTGATCGGGCGTGCCGACCACCAGTGCATCGATCGACCGATCATCGATCAAGCGACGGAAATCGCTCTCACCGCGCACCGATTCGCCCTGCAACTTCTTCGCGACTTCCAATCCCTTGGGTAACCGATTGGCATCCAGATCGGCAATCGCGACCACTTCCACCTCGTTGTTCCTAGCGAACGAATTGATCAGCGACAACGCTCGGCCGCCGGCTCCCATCACACCAACGCGAACGCGATCACTGGGCGCGACTTTTTTTGTCTGGCCGGCCGCTTGCTTCTGGTAGGCGAAAGCGAGTCCGCTGGCGGCACATGCGGAACTGGTCTGTAAGAATCGACGGCGCGAGAAGTTCATCGCGGCGACACCTTATGGGGGAAGGTTTGATTGAGGGGAAGGAAGGATGACTGTAACACACCTCGCTAACGCCCATTCAGCTGATCGTCGAATGAGCGTTGCATAAAAGCATTCTGAACACATCACTGTCAATCTTCCGCAGATTGCAGAGCAAACCAGGCTTTCATCTGGTAACTGCACAAACACTTGGATGATCCGTCGGGGACGAGCACAAGTCCACCGGCAGGTATCGCATTGATCCAGCAACTCGGTCGGATGCCGCCGTAGTTCTCCGTGCCCGCGTCACGCGAAAGGTCTCGATAGCCGAGCGTGGCTGAACGGAACAACATCAAATTGGTCGAGGCGGAAATTTGGCCGCAACCATAAGATCGGTTCAGCTTGAACGGAATCGGTTCTCCGGTGTTCAGGTCCCATGCGCCGCCCTGTGCATAAACTCGGTAGTCGTTGATCAGCGGCCGCGTCTGGTATTTCGCTTCGCGTTCCCAACGGCGTTTTCCTGTCACGATGTCGAATCCAGCTAGTCGCCCGCCCGTTTCCGACGGCAATGCAAAGAAGTTATGCCGAACCGCCTCGTAGTTCATCAGCAGCATTTTGTGCGTTTCGCTCACCGCCAATTGAGTACCGAAAATCTCTTTGTCGTTTCGCCAGACTTCCTCGCCGGTTTCGGAATCAAGGGCGACCAAGACTCCTCCTGGGACATCTTCCGCTGGAAGTTTGTCGACGTGACGGCCGCCACGCCTGGGATTGACGACGTTATCCGCTTCGACGAGCGGTCGATCGATGAGATAAACTCGTTTTCCGGCAACGGCGATCGCATTGTTGCGAATGGAATGTTGCGGGTCGAATTTCCATTCAAACTCGCCCGTTTTTGCATCGAGTGCGAACAAACGAACCGACTCGGTGCGCAATTTCGTCAGCTTGTATCGCGGACTGACGCGATGGGCATCGTTGGCAACCGAACCGAACAGTAAACCGTCGTGATGCGCGAGAAATCCCCAATTCCGATTCGGCTGATCATCTTCGACCGGTGTTTTGAACTCGCCTAGCAATTTTCCGGTTAGTAGATCGATTCGCAGGCAGCGATTTTCGTTCTTCAGATAAACCGAATCGTCGCTGAGACAAAAGTTACTACCTGCTTCGCCAACTCCGACATCGTGATGAATGCCGTCATAGTCGGCGAGATTTCCATCCAGCTGGTAGATCCAAAGCGTTCTGCCATTGTACGCATCCAAGCAAGCGATTCCGTCGACCCCGCCAACGACCATGCAACCGCGATGGTATAGCGGCGCCGGACCTTGGCCATGGCGGTTGGGCACTTCGAAGTCGACGTCGCGAAACCAACACATTGTCAGCGGCCCCCTGATCACGGCATCGTCGCTGCAGAGTGTGTTTGCGGGGTTGGAGTTTTGATGCGTCCAGCTGCCCGATCCTTCCAATGGACCGCGCTCGTTCACGTTCAAGTCATTCGTCGGACCCGTACAAACTTTTCCGCCGAAAGGACGCTGCAATCGTTTCATCTCCTGTGCAACGGCATCGGACGGTGTCGACGAAAGGGATTCGGACGAGACAACCAAGTTGGCAAAGTATTTGGGGAAGCGAAAGTCCGCCGGATCGGCTTGCACGACCGTCACGCGGCTACCGTAGAGGCCGGCATCGCTGAGTCGTTTTCGCGCGACAGCAACTTGCTTGGGATCCTTTTCGACGGCGTAAATCTGCAGATTTGACTTTCGCGCAAGCGACATCGCCAAGTCGCCTTCACCTGCGCCCAGATCGACGCAATAACCATCACGCACAAAAGTTTGCTTGAGGATTGCATCTGCCGTCGCATCACTGGCAGCGGACGGTTGCTCACCTTGCGTTTGCTTGGCGACGGCCTGTTTCGCGACAGGATCCGGCTGTCCATCGAAGCAATAAATCACTCCCTGGTCAGTGCTGACGACCAGCCGTCCGTTTGCCGCTGCCAGCCCAAGTGCTTTTCCTTCCACCTCATATGACCACCAGGTTGTTCGTTGCCGAGAAAAATCGACGGCGCTGACCCGGCCGTCTTCGCCGCAGATGGCATCGAACCCGGCCACGATAAAATCGAGGATCTCGCGGTCCATCGTCACCAATCGGTTTTCTTCGAGACGTCGAACGGTTTGAAGTTTTCCTCGGCGATCGGGAACTTGGGCGTCCTGCCATTTGGAGAGTTTCAAGGAACGTCCTGTCGCCTGAACGACACCGTCGCCCAACGACACGGCCGGCCCCAGTCCGATCTGGGAGCTCAGCTCACCCGTATCGAGATCGAACAAGCACCCGGCATTGACCAGAAAGCGATCGGCAACCATCGCCCTCGTCCCGCCGCGATGCTGGTTTTTTTGCAGATGGTAATGCCGAAGTTTCCCCGTGCTGCTTTCAAAGAAAGCAGGAACGGCGCGTCCGGTCGGCACCAGTAACTGTTCGCCTGCGGCCACAAGATATCCCTGTGCCGAAACACCACTCTTCGCTTCGGCACCTCCATGAGGCTGGGCCATAAAGATTTTGCCGGTATCACCATTCGACCAAACTGGTTTGCCTGTCTGTGCATCGAGTGCGTGCAGGTAGACACCATCGCTGGGCCAAATCCCTGCCGAAAAGTAAACCGTGTTGTCGACGATGACCGGCCCGCCGCGCGCCGGCCACTTCGAAATCATCCGTTCGTTGCCGAGGACCATTTGGTCACTGGGACCGCCCCGAAATTTCCACAGCACTTCACCATCGTCCAGAGCGAGCGCATAGATCCAGCCATCATCGCTGACGACAAAAACTCGATCCTGCCATCCACAGGGCGCGAAGCGGACCGGCGCGCCGGTAAAGAATGTCCATTTCTGCTGCCCCGTGTTAGCGTCCAACGCACGGACCTGGTCATCAACCGAACTGCCAAACAGCACGACGTCGCTCATGATGATCGGCTGAAATACTAAATCGAAATCGATGCGACCCGACGTCGGCCAAGCCGGTTTCGGTGGGTGTGGTGAACGATAAACCCACCGCAGCTTTAGTTGATTTGGAATCGATTCTTTTGTGTAGGCGCTCCGCGCCGCGTCGAACCGATACATCGGCCAATCGTCTGCGCGGGCAGTAACCAAGACGACGAGGGAAAGAATCAGCGGCAAGACAACAACACATCGATACATTTGGTTTTCTCCCGAGCGTCCAGTCTAGCTTCCCGAGCGTCTGTGACGTTGCTTGGTGTCAAAACACGGAAACGAATCAAGCGAATTGACTCATGGTGGTTGATGTTATCACCTCGGGAAAATGGCTCGTAAATCTGACCGCTGAGGTCTCCTGCTGTTAGCTCTGACAGCCTGGCACGTTTGACGAAAGACTAACCGTATCTGCCGCCCGCCGATGATCCTTCGAGTCGACAACAGGGAACGAAAATCATGCAGCTTCACCGTTTCGCAGGCTTCATCGTCCTCCTCGGTTCTGCAACTTTGTTGGCCGATGTCAAAAACAACGCCGCTCCAATTCTGTGCCGTGGTAATGACCATTCCGAAGAGGAAGCGATCGAACAACTTGCTCGCATGTCTGCCACGTATTCGAATCTCGCTGGGTGGAAAGACAGAGCCGCGCGAGTTCGCAAACAAATTCTGGTCGGTGCCAAACTTGCTCCCTTGCCGGAGCGAACGCCGTTGACCGATTGCGGATGTTCATAGCACCCAAGGTCGCCGTAACCAAGATCGTCTGCGAACCGAAAGACGATATTGGGTGGGCGATCGGCCGCTCGAGAATCTGTAACGGGGACAATCAGCAACACGAAGGCAGCAAAAGCGACGTGTCTATTCATTTGTTTTCAACCAAATACCGATAAACCAGCTGCGCCGCTTCACCTCGAGTAAGATCTGCATCTGGATTCGAAGGTGCGGGGGCTTTCTCCTTAAGCAGACCGGAAAGGATTTTTGCTGCTTGGGCGCCGCTTACCTTTTTATCCGGGTGAGCGAGGGCGGTTTTAAAGTCTTCACTCGGTTCAAAGTCAAAGAAGGGCTGCTTGGACTGCGTTGAGTAATCGTAGAGCGTTTCGATGTATTTGAAGGCGGGGTGCCCGCGTGGTACGTCTGTGAAGTGGGAAGCGGTAATGCTTAGTGGAAATTGAAGTCCGTTCACCGCCATTTGAGAGAATTCGCCCATCGTGATCGGTTCATTGGGGCGAAAGCGGTAGGCGTTCATTTCCAGCGTGCCCAACCCTTTCGCTTTCCCGGCCGTGCTGTAATCATCGATATCAGGTCCGGCCACCGCGCCCAGCAGACTTAGCTTCTGCGCCGCAGTGAATGCAGGCGCATCTGCGGGAAGGTCGGTGTAGAAAATCAGGATGCATCGTTGCTTTAAGAGTTCATCCTGGATTTGCTTAACGGGGACGTCTTTGAGTTCCTGCTGATTGTCGATCGCCAGGGCGGCGGCAACACCCGCAGCCTGTCCCAGCGCAGACCAGACAGGCTCCATCCGCACGCTGCAGATTGCAACGTGCGTCGAGGAAATACCCACAGGAAAAAGAATGCCGTCATGCTGTTTGGGCACCAGTGTTCCGTAGGGTATTTGGTAGGGCCCGGTTGCATCATGCAGGTGAAGCGTGCCTTCAGCGGCGCCTTTTCCGTAAGGCGGTTCCTTTCGGCCGTCAGGGCCTTGAACACGGTGTGCATCGATTCCGTAGACGCCAATGGCAACCGAATCCGGAAGCAACGGTCCGCGAAATCCGTCTCCGCGAAGATCCTTATGCAGATCGCTTTCCGTTAACGTGTAGAGTCCTTCGATGCGGCGGCCTTGGCGAACATAGAGGCGGTAGGGGAAGTTGCCGTTGTCTTGAAATTCATCATCCGGGAGGCCGATGTTGGGCGAGCCTCCTTTGGTCTGAATGTAGTAGAGGTAACCAAGGTCATGGTTGCGATAGATTTTTTCGATTTGGGCACGTTCCTCCCAGTCAGCTAAGACCCAACGGGTGCCGTGTCCGACCAGGTCGCCACCCCAGTTGATGCCCAGCAGATCAAATTTTCCATTCGGTATGATCGGCTTGCTGTTTGCTCTCCAGCTGTACTTGCCAGGGTCGTAGCCGGGCGGTGGTTCCGGCAAGCGATAGGGATGGTCGGGCCGGCCGTAATCCTTGGCAGTGATTCTGTAGGTGAATGCCTGTGACCTGTGGTCGGCTACACCCGTGCTCTCCGGAAGAACCGTGGAGGGTAGAGTTCCTTTTACGCTTCGGAAATAATTCGTATAGATGTGTCCGGCGTGCG
>JAHELS010000236.1 GCA_024644085.1 Rhodopirellula sp. | reverse complement strand
ACTTCAACGTCGCGCCGACACGTCGACTCGGCCGAACCTGGCGCAACAAAGGACCAATCACGGTAGGGCCCGTCACCACCAAAATCGCGCCGAGCAGAAAACTGAGCCGCCACGTGAATTCAAGCGTAAAGTGTGCTGCGATCGTCGCTCCGAGCATCGTGATCAATGCGCCCAGCGTGCATAGGCGAAATGCCGCGCTGCCGGCCTCGCGAAGTTCGTGCAGAGCAAGCGATAAACCGCCTTCGAACATGATGACGGCAACCGCAAGTGAAACGAGCGGAAACAAAATGCGTGGACCAGCCGACTCGTTGCCTCCGGTCAATTGGGCGAGAAACTCATCGGGCTGAACAAATTGCCCCAGTGCCACGCCAAACAGAAGTAACAGGAGGATCCCGGGAAGATTCGTTCGCCATGCGATCCACTGGGCTGCAAAGCCAAGAGCGGGGACAAGCGCCAGGTAGAGCAGGAAATCCATACGGTGTATCTCGATGATCGAAAAGACGGACAGCGGCAGGGGGGCATTCGACCATGTTGTGGTCGCAAAAGGTCCGCTCGGCAATCGGTGAGCCCACCAATGCGGACCAACAGGAACCTAGTTTTTTCCCAAACGCAGGTACCGGGCGAAGAAATCGCTGGTTTGGTCGATCGATCGTTCCAACTCAACTCCGCCCCATCCGTGGCCGGCATCAATCAGAAACTCGACGCGCCCGGGGACATCTTTTTCGGTCATCGCAGTGACCATCTTTACCGCCTGGGTGTATGGCACAAGCACATCCTCAGTGCCTTGCAAGAGCAACATCGGTGCGTCACCCGTGCTGACGTAGCTCAGCGGCGAGGCGGCGCGATAGATGTCGGCCATCTCGTCCTTCGAGCCGCCGATGAAATCGGCCACCAACGGAATACTTGGGATTGGAATATCGTCAGCGCCGAGTTGCGTTGGACCAAAAAACGCCACGACCGCCTGGACCTTGCTCGAATGATCGGGCCATCCGCCGTCACCTTCGAATCCGTCGCCGGCATCCATCGTGCCCAGCATCATCGACAAGTGCGCTCCGGCCGAGAAACCAACGGCGCCAATTCGGTCCGGATCCAATTTGTACTTGTCTGCATGAGCGCGCAGGTAACGAACCGCGCATTTTACGTCTTCGACCTGCGCCGGAAAACGATACTCGGGACAGAATCGATACTGGATCGACGCCGAGACGTAACCTTGAGAAGCAAAGCGACGGATCTCGCGGGTGTGCATTGCCTTGTCACCCTGGCGCCACGCGCCGCCGTGGATGACCACGATGCACGGCGCGGACTCGCTCAAGTCTTTGGGACACGCGAGATCGAGATGCAAATCGAGTTCGCCGCCTTTCCCGTATACGACGTCACGGACAAGGTCAATCTCCACCGGCGCATCAGGCTGCTGGGCGTGCAATGCAGCGGGTATCATGCATGCGGCGGGTATCACGCAGATGGCCGGTATCATGCATGCCGCCAGACAGGCGGACTTCACAGGAAACTTCATGGCATACTTTGCATTGTGTGGAGCGATAGAGTTGCGGCGATCGGTTATTGTGGACGCTCGGAATAGTATGCGAAAGTTCCCCACAAGATGAAACGATTCAAGCTGATGAAAAAGTTTCGCGCGTTGATCATGCTCGTCCCGATGCTCGTGGTTTGCATTGGTGCTCGCTCCGACGAGCCGCGACCCAACATCCTGTTGATCATGGTCGACGATTTGGGTTGGATGGATCTGGGATGCCAGGGAAATCCGCGGCTTGAAACTCCGAACATCGATCAAATGGCCGCCGAGGGGATGCGTTTTACCGACGCCTATGCCGCTGCGCCGGTTTGCTCGCCAACTCGGGCAGCCGTGTTGACGGGTGTGTCACCGGCACGACTAAGGATCACCAACCACATTCCTGATTCCCCCCGATTCGCGCCGCGTGATGCCACGTTGGCGTCCGCCGAGACGCTCGATCACCTGCCGGTCAAGTTCGTGACGATCGCCGAGCGGCTGAGGTCAGCCGGTTACGCAACCGGGTTTTTCGGTAAGTGGCATTTAGCCGGCAGCCGCGTCGCCAAGAAACAGGGCCAGGGCGATTTGCGGTACTACCCTGAGCAACAAGGCTTTGATGTGAACCTCGGCGGTTGCGCGATCGGTGGACCGTTCTCGTTTTTCGATCCCTACAACATCCATAACTTGCCGGATCGCCGCGCGGGTGAATACATGCCGGATCGCTTGGCGGAAGAAGTGATCACTTTCATGCGTGACCGCCGTGACAAGCCGTTCTTATGCTTTCTCTGGAACTACACCGTGCACTGGCCAATGGAAGCTCCCGAATCATTGATCACCAAGTACAAGCAGCGCGACGATCTCGATGGCGTCGACCCAAGATACGCTGCCATGATCGAGGCGATGGACGCGGCGACCGGGCGAATTCTTCAAGGGCTCGACGAGTTGCAACTGTCGCGACAGACGTTGGTGATTTTTACATCCGACAACGGCGCCTTTGGGGGTGTGGCCGACAACCGCCCATTGCGTGCCGCGAAGGGTCACTTGTACGAGGGTGGAATCCGTGTCCCGTTGATCATTCGCTGGCCTGGCAAGGTACCGGCGGCCACGACCTGTGACACTCCAGTGATCAGCATGGACTTTTATCCGACCATGCTCGACGCGGCCGGCTTACGTGTCGATCCGGCGATCGAGGAAAACCTTGACGGTGAAAGTCTGGTGCCGTTGATGCAACAGACGGGAGGCCTTTCGCGAGACGCGATCTATTTTCACTATCCCAATTACGCGTTTCATGGACAGAACAAATTGGGCGGTGCGATCCGCGCCGGCGACTACAAACTGATAGAAAGATTCGACGATGGTTCAGTCGAACTTTACGATCTTGAACGCGACCTTGGCGAGACCCGGAATCTGGTTTCGCAAATGCCCGATCGGGCCGAAGCGTTGCAGAGAAAACTGGACCAGTGGCGGCAGGCGACCAACGCAGCGATGCCGAAAAGATAGAGCAGATCGACTCGATCGGACTTCCTCGCCGTCGGTGAGTTGATCGCCTGTGCACCCTTCGCCCGTAAACCCTCTTTACCGCCGGTGCACCCTTTACCGCCCGTAAGCCTCTTTACCGCCCGTAAACATAGATCGGAACGTAGATCTTGCGCGGCCCGTAGCGGCTGCTCATCATCGGAATCGAATTCCACTGCGGCCGCAGAGGCTCGCGTCCCATCCACAGGTTGTGTTCCAGACGGGCGGCCCGCTGGTTGGCGCGATACAGGGCTCGTGCCTGCCGCAACTCGTTGACCGACTTTTTTGACTGTCGGACGTCGGATTGACTGGTCACGACATCGTCACGGTCGAGTGAATCGAAGATCGAAATCCGCTCGATACCTTCCTCGCTCATCACTGCCGGCGAATCAGAGTCCTGTGCCAATGCGTCGTGATCCGACGCGACAGAAAACAAGGCGATCGAAACGGCAATCATGACAATACGACTGAGATTCATTGGATTTCACGCAGCGGGTGGTTCAAACGGGGGACCATCAAACGTCAAATCGGAGCTCTCGGCGAGATAGCTTCACGTTGAACCACAAATGTTGCCCAGGTTCACCCCCTTCCCTGACGAAGCTGCGGATTATTGGGATCATCCCCCTTTTATTTCCGCCGAATCTGATTCCACTATAGGAAGGGCACCGGCAATCCAATGCCGGCCGCCGCCGCTCTATCCAAACTCTTGTTTCCCACCTTCGGAGACTGCTCCCCGTGAAAAACCTTGAACTAATTCTTCCTGCGATAGCCGCAGCTGCGATCGTCACCTTCACCATTGGTTGCCAACCGTCCGCGCCGACGAACGTCGACGTCTCGACCGGCACGTCCGTTGGGTCGGGCAGCTCGAACGTGACAGCGACCGCAGAGACGCCAAGCAGCAACATGACCACTGGCACCGAAACACCCGTGACCGAAACGCCCGAAACGGAAGAAGCGGTCACCGAAGTGCCAGCCGAAGAGGCCGAAACTGAAGCAAGCGCCGAAGAAACCGACGCACCTGCGGAAGAAGCTGAAACGCCCGCCGAAGAAACCGACGCACCCGCCGAGGAAACCGACGCACCAGCCGAGGAAACCGACGCGCCAGCCGAGGAAACTGAAACGCCCGCCGAGGAGGCCGACGCACCGTCAGAGAAAACCGACGAGTAGCGTTGACTTCCACGACCCCTCGCGCAGATCGATGTGGCGAGAAATCGTGCACGATGGGCAAGCCGTAGGCCGGACCGAGCTCTGCGAGTTCCGGCATGGTCTTGAGAGATCGCCGGAACTCGCAGAGCTCGGTCCGTCCTACGAAATTACGAAACTGAATTCAGGCTCTGACGTCCAGCCCGGGCGGCAACGGTCACCCAACCATCACCGAGCCGGTCGCGAGTTGATTCACGCGACCGGTTCTTCCATGAATTCAGTCTCGATGTCGATCTTGCTGCCGTCGGGTGTCGCGTCACTGCTGACGTCGAACCATTCTTCCTGGAACTCGAGGTAACCTCCCTTACCCTGCGCCGCATTCTTGAGGGCGACGTTGGTTCCCAGCGCAATGACCGCATCTCCCATCGCTACTTCGGGATGACAGCGGGGCCTGTTTTCCGGGTCGGGATTGCGGATGCAATATGCCCAGTGCTCGATCTCTTCGCGGTAACCGCGGCTGACCGGACCCTGGTCGGCCGCTTTGGCAACCGGTGCCGCGAAGTCGCCGCTGGCACTGGTGTCGAGCACGTAACCGCCAGCTTGACTTGAAACGCCAACTTTGCTGCTGGTGTCGCTGTCGCGGTAAAGCAGCACGTCCGTTTCCTTATCGAGGATCAACGTCCCCTTGCTTCCCAATACGACTTCACCCCAACCGCCGAATCCGTTTCCGTTGATCGACGAATAAGTCACAACAACTTTCTTGTTCGGATCCGATTCGTATCCCGGAATCGGCCCGGTACGATCGAATTGTCTGCCGTTGAGCACACTCGGGGGATAGTCCTCGATTCGATCGTAGTAGCCCACGTCGAATGTCTTGGAGTACTCAGGCCCGGGGAATTCGAACATACAGTAGACGTGATCTTCGGCTCCCCGGTCGAGCGGCATGATGTGGCGACCGCCGACCGCGTGAACGCTGAGCGGATGCACTTTCTTTCCGTCGTCGCGTAGCGAACTAAGGAAGATGCTGACCGCGTCCAATTGGTGGCTGCCGAGTTCGGCCATCAAGCCGGCACCGGTGCGGTCGAACAACCGCCAACGATGAAGCTCTTCCATCGCGTTAAAGACTTTTCCTTCGAGCGTGAAATCTTTGTAGCCGAACTCGCTCGGATCGACGTTCTTGTCTTCGTCCCAGGCAAGCAACTGCGCGAGTTCCGCCTGCAACCGGACGATTTCGTCGGGGTTCGTCGCCGTCTTCAGCCTTCCCTGACGATTTCGAATGTCGCCCGCGATCCGATCGACGATCTTTCCATTGGCATCCTTTTCTCCGCCCGGTATCGGCATCTTCCAACTGTCGCCGCCGGGCAAGTTTCCGCGATGCCATTGGGCACGAATGTGATGAAGCTGGCCGAGCAGTCCCCAGCGGATCAGGTTGATCGCGTTGTCATACTTGACGTTGTAGTGACGTTGGTGACCCGTCGCCAGGTGCAGCGGGTTGCCGGCCGGATCCTTCATGGTGTCGGCCATTCGCGCCATCACTTTGCACTGGGCGACATTGTGCGCCATCAGTTTTTCGGTCAGCACGTGCAGCCCGCGTTTCATTGCATGTGCAGCGACCGGAGCGTGCAGGAACAACGGCAAAGCGATGATCACGGCTTCGATGTCGGGATCATCGAGACAGGCCATGATGCCGCCGTTGCTCGCGTCGTACACCTTGACGTTTCGGCGAGCCTCGGCCTCGTCCTTGTAACCGGCAATTTTCACAAGCCCGGGTCGGCGCGTCAGCGACGAAGGGCTGGCCCAGTCACCGTTGAATGCCCGGTGCACACCGAAGGGGCGGATGTCGCAGATCGCTTTGACATCGACGTAATCGGGATTACAACCTCCAATCAACACGTTGCCTTCGTCGCCAGTCCCGATTACCGCGATGCGGACCGGGTCCTTGACCTTGCCGTAACCGAAATAGGCAGCGCCGAGTCCAGCACCGCTGACAGCACCCGCAGCCACGATCCCTCGTAAAAAGTCACGTCGATTGACGTCGTAGTAGCTGCCGACGGCGGCGTAGTAATTGTGTTCGCCGACTTCGCGTTGTTCGCGTGATAGTTTGTCGACCATGATCGCACCTATACGTTGAAGGGGTTGGTGTGTGTTTGGTGTAAAAGTGAATCAATACGTTTCGGGGGAAGGCCCGTAAACTTTTCGAACAATCAGATGCAGGAAGTAATCGAGGCCCGCGAACCGACCGGCGCCCGTCCCAGCCAGAACCAGGCACGCCATGCACTCGATCAACTGGTAATTGCTGCTCGAGGGACCCGTCCCCGGGGGATACTGGCCCAGAAAAACTGAACCGAGAAATCCGGCTGCGGCTAACGCAACCACCGGCGTGAAGAGCCCGAGCAACAAGCAGAGCCCGATCGCCATATCGAAATAGGGAACGATTCCATCAATCACACTGGTGTCGATCCGGTTGGTCGGCGGCCGAATCAATCGCAGCGGCGGCCGAGCCTCGACCTGATCGCGGTTGGCCACCGCATTCTGCGCAATTTCATAGTTCTTCCAGATCGTATCGATCTGTGACAACACGGGCGCGGCTTTTTGATTCCACTCGCGGCGAATCGTGTCACGCTGGCCGCCAAGACTCGACACACTGTCGCGGATCTTTTTCTCTCGCTCGTCGCGATCGAGACTTGCAACGCGATCTCTGCCAAACTCCAACTCTTCGATGTCGGCCTCGTTCTCTTCGATCACCCAATCGTATTGCTCGACCGCCTTCGCGTAGTTGGCCTGGGCCTGACGCTTCTGTTCTTCGTCAAACCCGTAGTGCGTCGCGACCATCTCTCGAAACGTTGCCCACGACAACATGGTCGCGTCCCGATCGAGCCGCAAACGACCGTCTGCGTCCCAAACTATCCGCCGATACTCGTCAGCAAAAGGACCTTTGGCGTTGGCGAAAAAGGGCGCGGCACTCCAATTGGCCGAGTCCCGTTTGTCGACACCCTCGCTATAGAAATGCCAACCGATCGATACTCGCAGCAAAACCAACATGGTTGCGCCGATCAAACCGAGCAGACGGGGCGAAAGCCCCCACCCGACAGCGAGACGCAGGGGGAACAAAAGCAATTTCACGAAACATCAAGTCCATCGTTACGGGAGACGGGGAGATTTGAGGCCCACCCGCGGGCCAATTCTGTGAGGTCTTCGAAGCGCCTTTAGCTTACACCATTCGTCCCGGAAGTCGCCACTGGCGGCACAAAACGTCCGAGGAATCTGGCACTACGCGAACATCAGGGCCGCCCCAACGTAAACGAGAAACGAAAGGCCGACCATCGCTCCACCCCGCCGCTGCAAATGCCCTTTGCCGGTCCATATCCCGATCCCGAAAAGCCCCATGCCGAGGCCAAAGACGACAATCAAAGCCGCCAGAAAGATGAACAAGAACGGTGGCAGTGGTCCGGCGATTTGACCAACCAGCGAAAAGACCGCCATCACCCCGAGGAGCATCCCGTAGAGGGTCGCGGCGAGTGAACTCACCATGCACAGCAACCCAACGGCGCGCCGCCATAACGCCACGGAGGCAATCTCACTCTGGGCGACAGCGGGGGGTGATTCGTACGGATTGGACATCGAAAACACCTCAAAGCACACTTACCGATTCCCGCAGCAACGTGCCCCCAATCTAACCCGGACGCGACAGCCCTCAAATCCTGCCAAGCCAAATCGACGGCATGCTGACCCGGACAATTCGGCGCGATAGGCTAGGGCGTTGTCTCGCAATGATGCTTGCGTGTTCTTAGGAGCCGATGGCGTAGCCACTGGTCTCGAAAAAACATGTCTCAAGCGAACCAGGCCCGATGCTAGCGCGCGTGCGGCTGATATTGCGGGACAGAGCCTGACCGCAAAGATTTTATTCATCCCTCTGCGACCGTGCCACGGAAGGATTTTACGTTCATGAGCGATCTCTCCAATACCGCCAAAACGCTCGATGTGGAGACTGGCTCCGACGCGCGGCCCTTTGCCCATTTGCATTGTCACAGCCACTACAGCCTGCTTGACGGTGCCAGCGACATCGGAAAGCTGGTCGATCGGTGCGCCGAGCACGGAATGAACGCACTGGCGCTGACCGACCACGGGAACCTGCACGGGGCGCTCGAGTTCTATCGCAAGGCGAAGGCGTCAAACATTAACCCGGTGATCGGGTACGAAGCCTACATCGCTCCCGGCAGCCGGTTTGAAAAAGGCGGAGCGTCAAGCAGCAAGGCGGCGAGCTATCACTTGACGCTGCTTGCACAGAACCGCACAGGGTTTCGCAACCTGGTCAAACTGGCCAGCGCCGCATCGCTGGAAGGATTCTACTTCAAGCCGCGCATCGATAAAGAGATTCTCGAAACCTACAACGAAGGAATCATCTGTCTTTCAGGTTGCGTCAGCAGCGAATTCAGTCGCGCGGTGGTCAAGGGCATCGATACCGCGGAGGTCGAAAAGGAAGCTCGCGATATTGCCGCGTGGTTCCAGCGGGTGTTCGATGATCGCTACTTCATCGAGATCATGAACAACGATGTCGAGATCCAGCGAATCCAATTGCAGAACGCGGTCGAGATCGCAAACCGAATGGGATTGCCTTTGGTTGCCACCAGCGACACGCACTACGTCGATCCGGATGACGCCGAAGCACAGGACATCATGCTGTGCATCAACACGGGGCGATTTCGGACCGACACGTCGCGAATGAAGATGGAGAACGACCAGTTCTTCTTGCGCAGCCCCGGACAGATGTACGAGAAGTTTCCGGGACTCGAGGACGCGGTGGCCCGCAGCCAGCAGATCGCGGACTCGGTCGATATCGATCTGCAACTGGGCAAGTATTACTTCCCGCATTTCGAGTGCCCCGACGACAAGGCACCGATCGATTACCTGCGGGAACTTTGCATCAAAGGTTTGAAG
>JAHELS010000046.1 GCA_024644085.1 Rhodopirellula sp. | reverse complement strand
GTTTCTCGTCGTTCGGGATATGGCGAACCATGCGTAATCGGGCCGGATGTTTGCCCGTAAGAAGTGTCGCTCGGCTGGGGCTGCAGGTTGGGCTGGCGACATAAGCCTTTTTGAATTCAAGGCTCTCCGCCGCCAATCGATCAATATTTGGTGTCTCGAACTTCGGGTTACGGTAACCGAGGTCGTACCAACCAAGATCGTCGACAAACAACAAAACGATGTTCGGCTTCTTTTCCAGCGGTCGATCAACGGCACATGCTGACGAGCAAGTGGCCAGGATCAAGCAGGTCGCGGCGAATTTTCCGGCCATGATTCTGCCTTTGGCAAGGTGTTTCCTCTGAGTCTGATTCGCGATTCCGGCGTCGTTCGCTGGGACTTGGGTGATGTCCACCATAACGACTCAACGTGATTGTGAATCCGTTGTTGCATGCTCGGCGACACCCAATTCACGCATCCACCATTGCAGGTAGTCTTGATCGGACAGATCCGGGTCGAGCCCACGACCTTTCATGGTCTTCTCATACCACCTACGTTTCTCGGCCAGCAGCGTTTCGAGGTCGACTTTCTCTTCGACGGCTCCCTTGTCACCCGTTTCCACAATCCAGTCGTCCAACTCGCTGCGCAATTGTCCGAGCTGTTGAGCATAGGCCGGATTGTCGGCCAGGTTGATCATCTCGTGCGGGTCGGCGGCGAGATCATACAATTCTTCTTCCGGCCGAGTCGCGGCCATGAATGGCGAAGTCCATTGCCCCTCGTCGTGCAAGACCTTCATCACGGTCACGACTGGATAGGAAAGTTTCTTGTAGCTGCTGAGCTGCGTGTAGGGTCGCTCGGGATGGAAATTGCGAATGTACTTGAAATTCTTGGTACGCACGCTTCGAATCCGATCGGGTGCATCGCCGCACCGATCCCGGGCCGCAAAGAGCCGCTCATGTCCATTCCATTTTGGGTCCAACAGATTGACGCCCGGAAGTTTCGGCGACTCAATGCCGGCCGCGGCCAGTGTCGTCGGCATCAAATCGAGCAGAGAGGTGAGTTCGTTCCTGGTCTCGCCCGCGGAGACCTTTCCCGGCCATCGCAGGATCAGCGGGACATGCAATCCACCGTCGTAGAGCCACTGCTTGCCTCGCACGTGAGGACGACCGTGATCGCCGAAGAACATGATCAATGTGTTCTCGGCGATCCCCTCGGTATCAAGGCGGTCCAACACCGCACCGACTCTTCGATCGAGTTCTTCGATGCTCGCCAGGTAGTTCCCCCAATCGGCGCGCGTGACGGGATGGTCCGGATAATAGGGAGGGATCGGTGCAACTGGATATTCCCTTTGACGCGAGAGGAACGCACGATGCGGTTCCTTGATTTGCACCTGGGCAAAAAACGGTTGGCCGTCTTTTCGCTCGGACCAATCGATCCCGTCGAAAAAATTCTTCGGCGTGTAAGCGAAATTCAAATGCGACTTCGCCAATTTTGAATCTGTTTTCCGGCCGTTGCCGTTGCAAACGAAGTAGCCAGCTTTCTGCATCAACCCCGTCACGGTGGGAATGCGATCGGGCAAAACGGGAATGTCACGTGTGTTGTGATGATGACCGCCGACTGTGGTCTGGTACTGTCCCGTCTGGAACGCAGTGCGAGAGGACGAGCACACCGGTGAGGTCGAAAACGCGCGGGTGTACCGAGTGCCCTGTGCGGCAAGGCGGTCGATGTTCGGGGTTGAAACCCCCGGGTATCCGTAACATCCGAGCTCCGGACCGAGGTCGTCCGAAACGATCCAAACAACGTTGGGTAGATCGTTGGCAAACGAGACGGGCGACGCGAGCATGCCGAAGAATATGGCCGCGAGCCGGACCGGATGAAACGACTGGCATTTGATTGTGATCATGGTGCAAGCACGGTGAAGTCAGCGAGTGTCATGTAGATCGTAAACACAATCATGATCAACACGATTCCGGCCGGCGTGGCCAGTTTCCAGGCTGTCATGTCGACCGCACCGACATCCTTTTGGATGAACTCGGTTTCTCGCGGGCGAACTTCGCCGATGACGAGCATCAGAATCACGAGCCATGCGAAGACAATTCCCAAAAAGTGAAACTCGTGCAGCGAAGCAACGATTAGGTCAAACGGCGGGACAAAGTAGCCAATTGCGATCACCGAGAACCCGGCCAGCAAGCCAATCTTTGCCGCAATCGCGGGGACGCGCCGCGAAACCATGCCTACCAGAACGACTGCGAAGATCGGGATGAAGTACATCCCGTTCATCTTTTGGAGATAGCCGAAAATGCTGGTCGTGTTCACCAACAATGGAGCGAGCAGCATCGCCACAACGGCCACGATCCAACCGAACACTTTTCCGGATCGCACCACCGCTTCTTCGCTTGCGCCCTTGTTGATTACCGATTTGTAAAGGCCAAGACTGAACAGCGTGCAGCTGCTGTTGAGCGCGGAGTTAAAGCTCGACAGGATTGCGCCGATCATTGCCGCAGCAAAGAAACCGGTCAGCGGATCCGGCAGGACACGATTCACCAACATGCCGTACGCCTTATCGGCCTTGATCGACTCCCCCGCAAAAACGCTGTAGGCAATCATTCCTGGAATGACCAGGTAAAGTGGGCCGAGCAATTTGAGGGCTCCGGTCAACAGTACGCCCTTCTGGCCTTCTGCCAGGCTGCTGGCACCGAATGTGCGCTGAATGATCTGCTGGTTCGTCGTCCAGTAGAAAAGGTTCAGCAGAAAGATGCCCGAGAAGATCGTCCCGAACGGTACCTTGCTTTCGTTGTTTCCAATCGAGTTCATCCGATCGCGTTGTTGTTCGACGAGAATGTTCGCCCCCGCAGGGATCCCTCCGTCGCCCCCGAGGTGTGAGAGCGCAAAGAATGTGATCAGGAAACCGCCGACCAGCAATCCGATTCCGTTGAGCGCGTCGGAAACAGCGACGGTTCGCAGTCCGCCAAAGAGCGCATAGATCGACCCGATGATGCCGACTGCCCAGACGATTAACCACAGTGCGAACGTATCCGCTTCCACGCCAACAGCTTCCGGCAATCCGCCAAGCATCGAGGGGACGTCGAGGATTCCCATCATCCCGATGGCACCGGTGTAGAGAATGATTGGCAACAAGATCCCAACGTACGCCAGCAGGAAAATAAAGTTCGTGATCACCTGTGTCTGATGATCAAAGCGAATCTCGAGGTATTGAGGCACGGTTGCAACGCCGCTCTTGAGAAACCGTGGAAGAAAGAACCACGCCATGAATACCAACGCGACGACGGCGACGACTTCCCAGACCATCACGCACAGACCGTCGGTGAACGCGTCGCCATTGAGACCCACCATCTGCTCGGTCGAGAGGTTGGTTAAGAGCAGCGACCCGGCGATCAGCGGAAAGGTCAATGATCGGCCGCCCAGGAAATATCCCTTGCTCGATTCGTGATCATCTTCGCGCGTAAACCACCACGTAAGCACTCCAACGAGACCAGTGAAGAACAGGAAGGAGACGATTGTAGTAATCACGTGCGATGGCTCCGTCGGATGTCAGGGAGATGAACGGATATGGTATCCGCCGGGAGCGTGTTGGTGTCGTTCTCGAGTGGCAATGTGGATCAATTGTCCCACTCGTGGTTAGGATAAGATTTGTAGGTAAGATTTCAGCGTCTGGTCGATCGCGACCATTCAAGTGAGGCATCGCTGGAATCTGGAAGGGTCAACCGGGAGACGTATGAGCGCACCGACAATCCAGTCCGCGGCACTGAACGGAGACTCTGCGACGCGATGGTTCGTCCGGGGCACGGCTGTTGGCATGCTCTTGATGGCAGCGGTCAATGCACTCTCGTTTTTTGTTCGCACCTCCGATTGGAGCAGCCTCGTCGGGCCGAGTTCCACGGCGGATGAATCGATCGGATTTCCAGCCACGGTCTGGGAGGCGGGAAATACCTACGGTGGCATGTACGCCGATTACCGAATGCTCGGGTTGAACATTCTGTTCGCCGCCGCGGTCGGATCGCTGCTTGGATGGCTCGCCGCGAGGAAACGCGATTTTCTGAACGGACTGTTGCACCAAATGCCGTCCGGTACCGAAGCGAAGAAACATCAACCGATTCAGTTCTCACTGAGAGGATTGCTGATCGCTACGACGTTGGTGGCGGTCAGCGCCACGCTCGCGCGGCATTTCGCCGCCCGGCCCGAGACGCTTGTCGCGATTTACGCATTCGGACCTCTTGGATTGGTCGCGATTGCAATGTTGCCCCAGCGTTTATCGTGGCAGAAACGTGTGGTCATCATCATTCCTGCGACACTAACGCTGATCGCGGTCGCTATTGCGGTCGGTACAGCGATGCAGATGGAATTTGACAAAGTGATGTTGGGAGTTTTTCTGTGTTGGACTCCGCAGAGCGCGATCGCCGCGCTCGCATTGACGTCTTACATTCTTGTCCGCCAGGCACGCGGGCGGCCGGCCCATTGATTGCAACGCTCCGCAGGCGACCGTATCCTGATTCGCGGCCGGTGACCGATTTCAGCCGAACACTGCCCATTCACCCAGGAGCCGTCCTCATGCGATTTCTCGTTGCGACCCTGACGTGTCTGTTCGTCGCCGCCTCGCTCGAGGCCCAACCGCCACAGCGTCCCCCCAACATCATTTGGATTGTTGGCGAAAACTTCGATCTCGATTTCGGCTGTTACGGAGCCGAAAACGTTTCGACGCCAAACATCGATCGGCTGGCCGCCGGCGGTGTTCGATACACCAACGCCTACGCGACGTCGCCGGTTTGCGCACCCAGCCGGTCTGCGTTCATGACGGGAATGTATGCCACCACGACCGACATGCACCACATGCGCAGCCACCGTGACGACGACTATCGATTGCCCTCCGGCGTCGTGCCGATCACGCATCGATTGCGCGACGCCGGATATCAAACTGCGAATGTGACACATATCGGCGACCAAGTTGTCGGTACCGGCAAGCTCGATTTGAACTTCGTCAACGAAGGCGAGCTATACCAGGCCCATCGGTGGTCACAGCTTGATCCGAAGCGGGCCTTCTTCGCCCAGTTCAACATGCCCGAAGCGGAGTACGATATCTACGATCGCAAATCGGCGGAGAAGCAACGCGTACCGTGGGTGGGTGAAGAGTGGCACCCGAAAGTGGCAACGCCACAGAATGTGACTCCGCCACCGTACTATCCCGATCATCCGACGGTTCGTCAGGAATGGGCCAGGTATCTGAATTCGGCTAGCGGAATGGACGTCCGTGTCGGATGGATTCTCGAACAATTACAGCGGGATGGCGTGGCCGATGACACGGTCGTCATGTTCTTTGGCGACAACGGCCGGCTCGAAGCTCGAGGCATCCACTGGTGTTTTGACAGCGGTTTGCACGTACCGCTGGTGATTCATTGGCCAAAGAATTTTTCGCCTCCCAGGCATTTCGAGGCGGGAACCGTTGATGACCAGGTCATCAGCTTGATCGATCTGACAACGACCACATTGGCGATCGCCGGAATCGATAGACCGACAACGATGCAGGGTCGCGCTTTTCTAGGCGAGAATGTCGGCCCGCAGCGACGCTACGCGTTCAGCGCACGCGATCGAATCGACGAGACCGAGGTCCGGCAACGATCGGTCCGCGACAAGCGGTACCATTACGTCCGCAACTTTACCGAGGGTGCCGGGTTCGCGACGTTAAATCGCTACAAGGAAAAATGCTTTCTCGTCAAACCCTTGATGCGACAGATGCTCGAGAAGGGGACATTGACCGGGCCGCCGGCCGAATTGATGAAACCCTTCGCGCGCGAACAACTATTCGACACCCAATCCGATCCCTATGAGATCAACAATCTTGCGGAATCCGATTCGCCGGCGCACCGCCAGGTTCTCGCGGAAATGCGGGCGGCTCTGGACACGTGGATGATCGAAACGGGGGACCGAGGACACATCGTCGAACCTCGCGACGTGGTCGCACCGTTCGAAAGGGAGATGCACGATTGGTTCGGTACTCCACAATGGGCAAAATCGTCGTCGCGATGACTCCCGGGCGCGAACCGCCACAGGACCCGCGGAGTCGTTAAAAGTATCGATTTGGCATCGAAAAAGCGGTGAAAACTTGCTTCGGCGAGGTGGCGTGGAGTTCTGGGTTTGTCAGGTCGTGTCTATACTGTGATCTGCCCGCTCGGGGGCTCGATTGGAACTCCCCAGACACAAAACTTGGGGTAATTGCAGCGAATGAGGAGGATTGCATGAGCGGATACGGCGCTTTCAGCGACGATTTCTATCTCAATATGAACTTGGCCACTGAGATGGAGCTTCCGCAGACGCGGGAATCAGTGCTGCACTACTTCGAGCAGATTCGCCGCCGTTATCCGAAAATGCAAAACTTTTACTCGCGCGAAAAGGCCGAGTATGTGCTCGAGGAAGAGAAGGACGCGGGTGCTTACCGCTGGGTTTCGGTTGAATCGAAGCGCGTCAATAGCGGGGCCGTCAATCCCGACACCTACGACTCGGCCGCCGAACAGCATCGCGCCGTGCTCGAACTCGTTCCCTTCGAATTATCGGTAACTCCGCTTGATTGTGAATCGTTGAGTGTGATGCTCGGGTTCGATTTTGCGTACCGGGGAAACCACAATGAAATTCTCGCCGAGGCGGTCGGAGTGGCGCCGGGTCTCGAGCGATTCTTGACGGTGCCTTACGGCAAGTTGCTGTCGAATGAACCGGCTCTGCAATTTGCACTCGACGAAGATTGTCGAACGCAATGCCGCGTGGGATTCGAGTCACGCACCACGGCTTACCAGGTCCGCACAGGTGATTTTGCTGAGGATCAGATCAGCGTCTATTTGACGGTCCGCCGGTACGAAAGTTTGGCGAGCGGCGAATCCTATGTCGCCGAATTCGATCGGCTGAGCGGACTGTGCCGCGATCTCGTTGACGAGTACCTCGTTCCCAGCGTGCTGCGACCGCTGCAGGAAGCGATCTCACTTCGGTAGCGTGTGATAGCGGCTCGTTTGTCTCGAACGAGTTATGGCAACCTGTCCATTTGGCAAATCGGTACTTTTCAAGATTGTTGCCAGGCAATGGCGGCTTCCTTGCGGATTTCAGCCGTCGAGGTCTGGTTGGACGTCGCCAATTCCCTCGCGTCGTCATCTTCGACGGTAAAACGTTCGGCGCCGCCCGGCAACGCCACGACCTTGCCGCGAACGGGCCCGAACTTTGTTTCGACCGAAACGCTGCGGCGCGAAAGTTTGTGGCGATCGACAACGTGACGTCGAATTCCGATCGACGTGGAATGTTCAAAGATGATGCGTTCGAGCAACCCCACACGGGACGACGGGGCAATCGCCGATAACAACACAGCCGATCGCCCTTTCTTCATTCCACATGGGATTTGAAATACATCGAGCGCTCCGGCGGTCATCAGCCGGTCGGCACAATCGGCCAGTTGCTCGGGAGTGGAATCGTCAACGTTGGTCTCGAGCACAACGACACGATCCGACTCGATCACGTGATCATCTCCCGCGCTCTGGTCATCCTCGATCTCGCCCAAAAGGACACGGAGAACGTTTGCCTGGCCGTCCAGGTCTCGGGTTCCGGCGCCATATCCAACCGAATCGATTCTCATCGCGGGCAGCGCACCGAACCGAGTCGCACAGGCTTTGAGAATCGCTGCGCCGGTTGGAGTCGTCAGCTCGGCTTTGATGTCCGATTCGGCGATCGGGATTCCGCAGAGCAATTCGGCGGTTGCAGGCGCCGGGACCGAAACCCGTCCGTGTGCAATCGTGATTTCACCGCAGCCAGTGGGCACCGGCGACGCGATGATCGACTCGATCCCGAGTTCGTTCATTGCGACTGCCGTCCCGACGATGTCGGCGATCGAGTCGATGGCACCCACTTCGTGAAAATGGACTTTTTCGATCGTTGTGCCATGAACCTTGGCTTCGGCGAGGGCAACGTGTTGAAAGATCCGATGAGCGAGTTCCTTTGCGGCCGGATCGACTCCGTCGGCTCGATCGATCATTTCCGCGATGTGGTGAAGGTGCCGATGGGCGTGTTCCGGGGGATGATCGATCTTGACCGAAACGGCGCGGAATCCGCACTTCTTGACGGTCTCGGATCGGATCGTCAAATCGGGCAATCCCATCGAACGGACCGCCGCCTCGATGGCTGCCGCGTCGACTCCCAGATCGACGAGGGCCCCAAGTGTCATGTCGCCGCTGATGCCGCTGATACAATCAAAGTACGCAATTCGGGTCATTTTGGACGCTTTCAAATTCCGAAGTTTGAGGGGGGAAGCAAGCCGCTGAGTCCGGCGTTGAAGGATTTCGGCCTCTGCGCTATACTCTCCGCTTCAACTGACCAAAAAATCAACCTATACGATACGACTGACGAGATCGATCCGATGAAAGTTGTGAGCAGCATCGGCACGCTGAAGTACCGGCATCCAGATTGCCAGGTGGTCAAGCGTCGCGGCCGAATCTACGTGATTTGCAAAAGCAATCCAAAGTTTAAAGTCCGCCAGGGCGGCGCGAAAGTTAAGAAGACGCGACGTTAAACTCGCGGCGATAGTCAATCAATACGCGACCGACGGTTTCCGCCGGTCGTTTTTTTCTGCGCCGAAGGAATTCGCATGCCGGCCCTTGCCAACTCAATTTATCTGTTCACGTTCACGTTGTCGGCCGTAATTCTCACCGGGTGCCAGGGTCGCGAAGCTCCCGTCGCCGTCACACCCGGCGCCGGTGCTGGCACCGCCACCGGGACCGTGACGGTCGAGATCGAGACGGACGACACAACCGAAATCTATGAAATCGAGGATGTCGCCGCTGGATCCACCGTTGAATCGGTGATGCGGAAGTTGGACGAGATTCCAGTGACCATTCACGGATCGGGCATCACCGCTTTCGTCGAAAGCATTGGTGGAAAGTCGACCAGCAGCAGCGAAGGTTGGACGTATCAAGTCGATGGCGAATTTGCCAATCGCGGCGTTGGCGATACGACGCTGAATCCTCCCGCGACGATCACATGGACCTTTGGCGACTCAAGCGAAATCGTCGAAGCGACCGAGTGACCGGTCGCCCGACGTTCATTGCACTTGATGGGTCTTCGGATTCGGCGAGTGGCGAAAGACGCCTACTTGCCTTTTCCTCTGCCTCGGCCGCCTCCGCCTCCGAGCGACTTTCCGCCTCCGCCGCGGTTCGAGCTTCCCCCGCCGATTGACCTGCCGATGCCACCACCACGGCTCGACGACGATATTCCGCCGCCACGCGAGATGGATGGGCCACGCGAGATGGACGGGCTCCGCGAGATGGACGGGCTCCGCGAAATCGATGGTCCCCGTGAGATCGATTGTCCACGCGATATTGATGGTCCCCGTGTAATGGACGGGGTCCGCGAAATTGTGGGTCCGCGCGAGATCGATGGGGTTCGCGAGATCGTTGGCCCGCGCGAAATCGACGGGCTTCGTAAACTCGACTGACCGCGGGAGATCGATGGCGACGAAAACGATCGACTCGGTGTCGACAAACGATTCGAAGGCGAAATGGATCGCGGCGACGAAGAACTCCGCAGGTTCGGTTGACCAATGCCCGATGAAGACCGATTCAGTGAGTTCGAACGTGAACCGATTGACGGAACGCCGGTTGCCGAACGTGTCGTGATCGAAGGTGAACGGCCCAGTGCATTGCCGCGACTTTGCAATCCGGATGAGTTCAGATTCGAGCGGGACCCGAGTCCTTGAGAGTTTGCCGATCGATTGACCGACGAACCAGACAGCGCAGACCGGCCGTTCATCGCCGAACTACTTCCCACGCCCCGACCCTGGCGCGAATTCGAACCCATCCAGGGCGACGACGAAGAGTTGCGATCGATTCGCTTGGCCGGCTTTCCGCCGACCTCGCTACGAACCAGATTGTCAAATGACTGACTCGACCCACGCGGTGGACCCGATGCGAGGCTACCCCGCCGCGTGTCCACTTTGAAGTCCTTGTCAAATTTCGGCGAGCCGCCCGATCGATAGTGATCGTGGTAGCGGTTCATGCTGCCGACAAAATCGATTCCCGATCGACGATACCGCCAATCGTAATACCCGACCCACGGATAGAGCCCGCGAAAACCATAGCCGGCGAGGTACCAGGGACGGTATCCGAGCGAATAGTACGACGAGCCGTAATAGGGGCCGTAGTAGTAGTGCGGATAGCCGCTGCGAACGAACAAGTGCAACAGAAGCGATGCGGTTCGCACCAGCGGGTAACGCGGCCGATAGACATAGCTTGGTTGCGTATAGACCGGCGAATAAAAGTCGACTGGCGCGTACAGATCACCGCGATCGGTCGGCGGCACGTCCCAGTATCCGTCGACGTACACGAAGCCATTGGGCGTGTAGACGTAACAGGAAGGTTGCCATACCCATCCTTCGTATTGCTGTGTCCAGTATCCGCTACGCCAGCGGTAGGACGCGCCGGAGTAGTCCCACTGTCCAGGCAACCAGAAATAATCATCGCCCGGCGCAGGGACACTTGGGCCGTTGTCGATCGACGCGGGCGGAACCGGAAGATAAGTCACCGAATCGTCGACGACCGCCCCGGTGGAAACCCAATAGCCGCTGGTCCATCGGTGACCCGATTCAATCTCGGTCCAATAGCCGGGGACCCATTCGCGATCGGGAGGAGCGTTGCGGTACAAACCGCTCACCCAAACGTACTTGTCATCGTCGTCGCTCCACGCCCAGTAGCCGGGAATCCAGACAATCCGCTTGCCCTCGGGTTTCGCCTCGGGTGGTTGCTCGTCGATTGGATCGGGCGGAGCCTGCGAGAAAACTCGCACACCATCCGAAGGATCGTCATCGATTGGGGCCGCGAAGGCCTCATGCACCGGGCCCTGCGGCAACACCCGGTAATCCATGTTCTCCGATTCGTCCTCCACGGCGATCTCCTCGGCCGGGGCGGGCGAGTCGGGAACCGCGGACGGTTGCTGTGCATGGGCCGCGCCGGCGACAACCATCATCGACGAAACAAGAGCGATCATCCCGACGCGAGGTCGGGACTGGATATTAAAAGTCATCGTTTTCCTTTGTTTTTTTGGCACTGCTATTATAGACGCAAGGTGGATTTGTCGAACCCGGCTCCAGCGACGGCCACAAGCCATTGGGTGGATCGGCCCACCTGGGGGACAGCATCTTTTGGCAGGAATGGTGGCCATGCCCCCCTGAATCACCACCACCTCAAGCGGCGTCGAAGCACTCCCAGTTGGTGATTCCAACGCCCTAAAGGGTCAATTGGAGCGAGTTGGAGATCGGCGAATTCAAGAATCAACGTCGCCGGTGCACACTGCACCTCTGATCTTCTCTCATGCGCCGTTGATGCGATTGGCGTTCAACACCACGCACGATCGGGGCTGGACGACGTATCTGTTATGCGTTTCGAGCGCGGCGCCGGGGCCGATATCGCGCGGGGACTTTCGGTCGGTATCAATGACGCGTTGCCAGTTACCGAAGTTGTCAGGGATTTCAGGTACCTCGAATTCGATCGGTTCCCAGAAAGCGTTGAAAATCAGGTGAGACCATTTCTGGGTCGTTTCGATCGTCAACGCGACACTGTGCGAGTCCGGGTTCCAATCGGGGCGATCGATCCTTGCCCCGTGCCATCGTACGCGTGACCGGGCGATCACTTCGGCGAGGCTGAGTCGCGGATCGTCTCGATCGGGAAGCTCTCGGCGGTATTTGATCAACAACGTGACGAACCGGTGCAGCCCGGCGTGCTTCTTCAACAATGTCCAATCCAACCAACTTGTTTCGTTGTCCTGGCAATAGGCATTGTTGTTACCGTTTTGGCTGCGCCGAATCTCGTCTCCCATCACCATCATGGGCACGCCAAAGGCGAGCAGATTGATCGTGAACAAGTTCTTGATCTGCTTTTCACGCAGTCGCTCGATTTCCGGGTCGTCGGCGGGTCCTTCGACGCCGCAGTTCCAACTGATGTTCTCGTTATGGCCGTCTTGATTGCCTTCGTTATTCGCTTCATTGTGTTTCTCGTTGTACGACACCAGGTCGTTCATGGTGAAACCGTCGTGGGATGTCACGAAATTGATGCTCTGTTCCGGTTCACGGTTCCGGTGCCCGTAAATGTCGGGGCTGGCCAGGAACCGTTTTGCCATCGTCCCGGCGTGTCCCGCGTCGCCCTTGACGAACGCGCGCACGTCATCGCGGAACTGTCCGTTCCATTCCTTCCAGTGATCACCAAAGAAATTGCCGACCTGGTACAGCCCGGCCGCGTCCCACGCTTCGGCGATCAATTTCGTACCACTGAGAACGGGATCGGTTTCGATATCCCACAGGATTGGCGGATTGGCCTGGGGGTTTCCTTCGATGTCACGTGAAAGCACCGATGCAAGGTCGAACCGAAAACCGTCGACGTGCATTTCTTCGACCCAGTACCTCAGGCTGCTGAGGATCATTCGACGCACGATCGCGTGGTTTCCGTTGAGCGTGTTTCCGCAACCGCTGAAATTTGCGTAGCGATTGCGTTTGAGACCGCCCAATTGATCCTGTTGCAGAATGTAGTACGCGGGATTCTCGAGCCCCTTAAAACAAAAAGTCGGGCCCAGCTCGTTCCCTTCGGCGGTATGGTTGTAAACCACGTCCAACAATACCTCGATGTCCGCTCGGTGCAGCGCTTTGACCATGTCACGGAATTCATTGAGTACTCCAAGCGGACAATCGGTCGATGCATATTCGCAGTGGGGAGCAAAGAAAGAGACGGGATTGTAACCCCAGTAGTTGCTCAATCCCGGAGGCGCCTCCTGTGGGTCGAACTGGAACACCGGCAACAGTTCCACCGCGGTGACTCCGAGCTCTTTCAGGTACGGAATCTTTTCGATCAGTCCTCGATAGGTCCCGCGGGCCTCGGGTGCCACACCGGAGCTTTCATCAGCGGTAAAGCCTCGGACGTGCATTTCGTAAATGATCGTTTTGGCGAAAGGTCGATAAAGCGGCGTATCCCCTTCCCAATCGTAAGTCGACAAATCTGCGACGACGCTTTTCATTGCCGTGCGAGTGTTTTCGCCCGGCCGTGCTCCCGCCTCGCGATCAAAGCGCTTCGGAACTGCGACAGCGCATCCGTAGGGATCGAGCAAAACCTTGTCCACGTCGTATCGAAAGCCGTGTTCGGGAAGATACGGTCCGTCGGCGCGAAACGCGTAGACCTGGCCCGCTTTCAATCCTTCTATCAGCAAATGCCAGTAATGAAAGGTTCGGTGGCGCTGGGGATCGAGTGTTATCACCCGCGCCGGCTCGGCGTCGTCGACGTCATCAAAGAGCAGCAACTCCATCGACGAACAACTCTTCGAGTGAACGCTGAAGTTCACCCCCTCGGGGGTAATCGATGATCCAAGTGGATAAGTCGTACCAGCGGAAATCTCGGACATGCGTGTTCCACCGCGAGCGTCAACGGCCGTCGAATCTTCCATAGAATAGCGTTCCTCAATCCGCTCCGCTGTCCCCCGCGCAGCGCGTGACACATTCGCATTACCTGGCGTCCCGATGATTCTTATTGCAACTGATGAGGCCGGCTACGGCCCCAAGTTGGGTCCGCTCGTGATTGTCGGCACTGCCTGGCGTGTTCCATGTTCCGGCGGCAGTGACGGTCCCGGCGGCCGTGGCGAAGACCTGGTCCGATTGTTCGGGCCGCTGCGCGAACCATGTTCTTGCGGCGAATCGACCGTTGTCGTCGATGATTCGAAGGCTGTTTACAAACCATCCGGGGGACTCGAACAGCTGCACACGATTTTCAGCGCGAGCTTGAATTGGTGCGGATTTCCCGGCACATCCCTTGATGAGGTGTTGCTACATTTGGCCGATGGTGATCTTGAATTGATCCGTCGTACACCCTGGCTGATCTCCGGTGGTGACCGATCATTCCGCAGCCCCGAGCAGACGAAATCACTCGTCGACGCGTGGAAGGCGTCGGGAATTGACTTGATCGATATGAAAGCGAGAGTCATCACTGCCGAGTCATTCAACAACGCCTGCGAAGACGGCCGGAACAAGTCAGATCTGCTGTCCGAAGCCACGCTCGGGTTGGTCCACTGTTTGATCGCGGCAAACACGGCGCAGGAGACCGAGGTCGTCGTGTATTGCGACCGGCATGGCGGCCGCCGATACTACGCAGGCGTCTTGCAACACGTTTTTCCCGACGCGACCTTGAGAGTCCGTTGCGAAACGAAACAGGTAAGCAGTTACCACCTGGAAATGACTGGCAAGCGGATCGACGTGTCGTTCACGGTCAAAGGAGACTCGTTCACGCCAGTGGCAATGTCCTCGTTGCATGCAAAGTATCTGCGCGAGCGAATGATTGAATCTTTGAATGGCTATTTCGCATCGCGTCATCGCGGACCGGAACCGTTGAAGGCGACGGCGGGTTACCCGGTCGATGCCGATCGGTTTCTCAAAGATGTTGCCCCGATCATTGCCGCAGAAAACATCTCGACAAGAAAGCTCGTGCGGTCAAGGTAACGACGTTGACCGAGAACCAACGAGCCGGCGAAAAGGTGCGACTGATCGCTACAGCTGCTAGCCCACTCCAACAAGTGGTTTCGGCGTCCGTGGATTGCGGATCGCGTCGCCGATTGCGTTCACGAGGTTCGCGTAGCTGACCAGAGTGAATATGACCATGAATAAGAAGAGCACGCTCGAAATAATCATGGTGTTGCTGAACGTGCTTAAGTCGACGGCGACTGTGGTCGCGATGGCGACCAAGATGGTGATGCCGGCGTGAATGAACACGTTGCGAGCGCGGCGAACGAGGTCGACCCGCTCGATGTGTTGGCTGAGCAGGTAAAGGAAAACGAGAAACAGCCCCATCGGAAGCAGCCCTGTGGCCGCCGCGATGACCGAAATCATCATCGGAACGCCGATGAGGAAGGGGATGGCAATCGAAAGCCCCATGGTAAAGACCTGCGTAATCACGGTCGCAATGACCCACGGACGCAGCCCAAGTCCGCTCGGAACCGTCAAACAAAAAAGGGGCCCGATGTTGACAAGAAACACGCCCGCGACCAACGCGGCCGAAAGAGCGAGTACGATCCACCATCCGCCGAACAATAATGTCGTCGGCACCATCAATGCCCACGCGATCAGCACCAGCAAGATTCCCGCGTGAATCGTTTTCAATCCCACGGCCGTCGTTCGTAAACGCCCTTCGGCCAGCGAGTCGGGATCAACGAGATGAGATTCGACCGTTGCGGGTGCTTCGTACGGGTTTGGCGTTTCGATCATGATCGTTTCGGGCGAAACGCAACAAGACGCGTTTCGTCGGTGGTCATCATCGGGCCGCCGATCAAATCGATGCAGTAGGGAATCGCTGGAAAAACCGCATCGAGGCACTCGCTGATCGCACTCGGCTTGCCCGGCAGGTTCACGATCAACGATCCTCGACGAATGCCAGCGGTTTGACGCGAGAGAATCGCCGTGGGAACTTTCTCGAGCGAGACCTTCCGCATCAGCTCACCAAACCCAGGCATCATTTTGTCGCATACCTCTTCGGTGATTTCGGGCGTGATATCGCGCTGTGCCGGTCCCGTTCCTCCCGTTGTCACGACCAAAGGGCATCCGACTGTGTCACACAGCTCAATTAACGTCTCACGCAGAATCGACTCGTCGTCCGAGATGAGTCGCGAAACCGGTTCCCAGTCGCTTGTCAGAACTTCGCTCAGGTACTCGCGGATAGCCGGTCCACCCCGATCTTCGTACTCGCCGCGGCTCGCGCGATCCGACACCGTCACAATTCCAATCCTTGCCAGCGTCAAACCAGTACCTCCTTGACGACCCGAGCCCGCTCGACGCCTGTCAAACGCGCATCGAGCCCTTGGTACTTGATCGTAAAGCGTTCGTGATCGATCCCCAGCGTGTGAAGAATCGTGGCATTGAAGTCATTGATGTGAACGGGGTCCTCAACGATGTTGTAACTGTGGTCATCGGTTGAACCGTAGTCAAATCCCTTTTTGAATCCGCCGCCGGCAATCCAGGTGCTGAAGCATCGACCGTGATGGTCGCGACCGTGATTGTCTTCGGTCAACTTGCCCTGGCTGTAGATCGTGCGACCGAATTCACCACCGAATATCACGACCGTATCGTCGAGCATCCCACGTTGCTTGAGATCTTTGACCAGTGCCACCGCCGGTTGATCGACGCTTTTGCAATTGCGGCGCAATTCATTGGGCAGATTGCCGTGCTGGTCCCATCCACGATGAAAAAGTTGCACGAACGGAACGCCCCGTTCGGCAAGCCGCCGGGCAAGCATGCAATTGGCGGCAAAGGTGCCCGGCTTTTTCGAGTCAGGCCCATACATTTCGTATGTCGCCTCGGACTCGGATGACGTGTCCATCAGATCGGGCACCGACGTCTGCATCCGATACGCCATTTCGTACTGTGCGATGCGGGTTTGGATTTCGGGATCCCCGACAGCACCAAACCGTTTCTCGTTGAGTTCCGCGATCCCCGAAAGCATTTTTCGGCGCGTCTCGGAGTCGATTCCCGCGGGATTGCTCAGGTACAGCACCGGCTCGCCGCCGCCGCGGAATTGAACACCCTGGTGCTTGGACGGTAGGAACCCGCTGCCCCACAATCGCGAAAACAGAGCTTGCCCCGGTTTGGCTCCGACCGAGATCATCGTCACGTACGCGGGCAAGTTGTCATTCGGGCTTCCCAAGCCGTAACTCAGCCACGCACCCATGCTCGGCCGGCCGAGTTGTTGCGTTCCCGTATTGATGTAGGTCATCGCGGGATCGTGGTTGATCGCCTCGGTGTTCATCGTGCGGATGATCGTCATTTCATCCACGATCGACGCAGTGTGCGGAAGCAAGTCGCTGTTCACCCAGGTTCCGCGCTCGCCGTAGCGATCAAACTTGAACATCGGCGCGACACAGGGGAAGGTATCCTGGCCACTCGACATTCCGGTCAATCGCTGTCCGTTACGAACCGAATCGGGCAGCTCTGTGCCGTGCAGTTTTCGTTGAACCGGCTTGTAATCAAACATGTCGATATGACTCGGCCCGCCTGCCATGAACAGGTAGATCACACGCTTAGCCGTCGGGGCAAAGTGCGGCAGTCCCGGTAAACCAGGATTCGATTCCGACCGCACCGAATTCGCATGCGACCGGCTGTCGGACTGGAGCAACGTCGCCAAGGCGGCTGCGCCGAGACACCCTCGGCCTCTCGCAAGGAGTTGGCGGCGTGTCATGGTTCGTTGGTATTCTTCGATCGGATTCATCGTTCCGACGTTACCCTTTATTCGCGGGTTAATGTTTCATCAAGATTCAGAATGGTGCTGGCGACAATCGTCCAGGCGGCATGATCCACCGCATCGAGCGTCTCGTCACGAGGTGATTCACCGACGGCAAGCAACGCCTTCGCTGCTTCGACATCACCGCTATAGCGCGACATGGCTCCATCGAGCACGTCAAGTAAGACTGTGCTTTCCGACGAATCGGGCCTGCGCGCGGTCGCCAAACGGAAACCGTATTCGATGCGGTCGTCGGCTGAATCCCCGCCCTCTGACATCATTCGATGAGCGAAGTGCCGCGAGGCTTCAACAAACTGGATGTCGTTCAATGTCACCAGCGCCTGAAGCGGTGTGTTGGTTCGGGCGCGGCGGACCGTGCACTTTTCGCGCGTCGGTGCATCAAAAATCTGCATCGACGGCGGCGGCGCGGACCGTTTCCAATAGGTGTAGAGGCTGCGCCGGTACAGTTTTTCGCCGTGATCCTGGACAAACTTCGGGTTTCCACCCAATCCGACTTCGGCCCAAAGTCCCGGTGGTTGGTAGGGCTTCACACCTGGTCCGCCGAACGTGTCGGTTAACAACCCGCTGATGAAAAGTGCGTTGTCGCGGATGAATTCACCCTGCAAACGAAAACGTGGACCGCGACTGAGCAACCGGTTCTCAGGATCGCTGCGATAGGAATCGACCGTGGCGCGCGAGCTTTGCCGGTAGGTACGAGAGAGAACGATCTGTTTCAAGAAACGTTTGACGTCCCATCCACTTTCGCGGAAGTCGACCGCCAACCAATCGAGTAATTCCGGGTGTGACGGAAATCCGCCTTGGGCCCCAAAATCCTCCGGGGTCGAGACGAGACCGTTTCCGAACAACATTTGCCAGTACCGGTTTACCGTGACTCGCGCCGTCAGCGGATGGTCATCGCGGAAGATCCAATGGGCCAAGCCGAGCCGATTTCCGGGCGCCTCGGACGACATCGGCGGCAAGACCGACAGCGTTCCCGGTTGGACCTTTATGTCGGTCGGCGAATCATAAGCTCCGCGATTGAGAACGAATGTTTCTCGCGGCTTTTCCATGTCGGCCATCACCATCACCGTTGTCAACGGCTTCTTCAAATTCTCGATCTGCTTTCGTAGCGAGTCAGTTTGCGACTGTAATTCCTGGTACTCCTTGTTCTCGGTGACCAGGTAATACAGACGGATGGAGTCGTTCTGTTCCTCGGTGCGGGATTCGCGATCGATCGCCAGCAGGGCACGAACCGGGGTCGCCTTTGAAAGTGTTTGGATCTCATCCGGCTCGAGCATCCGGCTGTAAATTTCGACATCGTCGACGGTGCCTTTCAACCGCGACGCCGAATGTCGGCTGCCGACGAGCAAACTCTTCTCGGTCTTGATCGTTTCGCTCAGTCCATCTTGTTCAATGTTCCAATCCCAGATTTCGCCGTCGACATAGATCTTGATGCCTTCAGCCTTGGAGGATCCGTCGTACGTTACGAAAACGTGCTGCCACTTCTCAGGCTTCAGCTTCTTTTTTGATGTGACCTTGATGGCGTTGTCCGGCCATTTGTGAATCAGATGGACGCTGATAGCGCTGTTGCCAAGTAAGAGGTCGTATCCTCGGTAGTCGTTGGCGTTGTCCATTCGAGCCAACAGCGCGCCCTGTCCGCCGCCTCCTTTATTTGGTTTGACCCAACCGCCATACGAAAAAGAATCCGATCGCTCGAAGTCGCCGAGATTCCCGAGATCGACATAGTTGCTGCCGTCGAAGGCCAGGCCCCAATCCTGGCGTGATTTGACCCATTGAACTTTTCCAAGGATCTTGTACTGGGATGCGGGATGAATCACGCCGGAGACTGAATCGCCGCTTCCCTCGATCAACGGGATCTGTTCGACGCAGTTCTCGAGCGTCGTTGGCGTCGATTCGTCGTTACTTTGCTTGGTCAGCCAAGCATCGAGCTCATCCTGGCAATTCGCTGCGATCGCCTGCATGCGAGTCTCGGCATCTGCGAGCCGCTGCGTTGCGATCGGCAACTGTTTTTGTTTGTCCGGATCGGGGATCGCGAGCATCGGCTCGGCATTGCCTTTACGCGTTTGCATTCCGCCGTCACTGCTAACGTTAAAGAATGCATAGAAGCGATAGTAATCCTCGTGCGAAATCGGATCATATTTGTGGTCGTGACATTGAGCACACTCCATTGTCAAACCCAACCAGAGAGTCGAAGTCGTTTTCACGCGATCAACCGCGTACTCGACGCGGTATTCCTCGGCGATCGCCCCGCCTTCGTCCGTGGTCCCATTGTTGCGGTTGAATCCGGCAAGGACCTTCTGCTCCAGCGTCGCATCGGGAATCAAATCACCCGCGAGCTGACAGATCGAGAACTCGTCAAACGGCATGTTGCGGTTGTACGCGTCGACGATTGCATCGCGCCAAGCCCACATGTCCCGCGGTCCATCCGCGTGGTAAACGCTGGTATCGCCGTAACGCGCCGCGTCGAGCCACGCCAACGCCATGCGTTGTCCATAGCGCGGCGAATCGAGTAACCGGTCGACGACTTTTTCGTACGCGTCGTGCGACGTGTCGGCGAGGAATGCGTCGATCTCGTCGATTGTCGGCGGCATTCCAGTCAAGTCGAACGTCACTCGGCGAATCAACTTCTCGCGATCGGCTTGTGGTGAAAAAGTTTGGCCCCGTGCTGATAGGCGAGCGGCAACGAAGGCGTCGATTGAATTCGCACCGCGATCAGTCGTTTCCGGGACGGGGGACCGCTGCGGAGCGATGAAGGACCAATGCTGTGTCCACGTTGCACCTTGCGATACCCATCGGGTCAAAACGTCGATTTCCGACGGTGAAAGTTTCTTGTGCGAATCGGCCGGAGGCATCAGCGAATCGGAATCGGTGGTGGTAATGCGAGCGACCAATTCGCTCTCACCCGCATTGCCGGGGACGATCACCGCCATCGCTTCCGCCTCGAGGTCCAAACGCAAGTCGGCTTCCCGATGATTTCGGTCGGGACCGTGACAGAAGAAGCATTTGTCCGACAGGATCGGTCGCACGTCCCGATCAAATTGAACGGTCTCGGCTATCGCCTGAGGAATCGAGGCGATCGCAAAGGAGACGAGGGCCAGAAAACGAAGCACGTGAAAGACCAGAAAACGTTAGAGGAGGGTAAACGGGCGGGCCCACATTCTAACATCGAATCCGAATTCTGCCCGGCCGATTCCGACTATTCCGAGTCCTGGTCACGATACTCGCTCATGGGAGGACACGCGCAAACGAGATGCCGATCGCCGTACGTATTATCGATCCGGCCCACCGAAGGCCAGAATTTGGCATCCCGGAGCCACTGAGTCGGCCAGGCCGCCTGCTGGCGAGTGTAGGGATGATCCCATTGGTCGCTTCCGATCACGTGGACCGTGTGTGGCGAGTTTCGTAGCGGGTTATCGTCCCGGTCCATTTCGCCCGCTTCGATCGACTGGATTTCATGTCGGATTGCGATCATCGCGTCGCAAAATCGATCGAGTTCCTCTTTGGATTCACTTTCGGTCGGCTCGATCATCAACGTACCGGGAACCGGCCACGACATCGTTGGCGCGTGAAAACCGTAATCCATCAATCGCTTGGCGACATCCTCGATTTTTATACCGGCTGACTTCTCAAAGTGGCGACAATCCACGATGAATTCATGTGCAACATGTCCGCTTTCATCGGTGTACAGGATGTCAAAGTGCTGGCTCAACTTTTGGGCCATGTAGTTCGCGTTCAGAATTGCGACTTGGGTCGCCTTTTTCAAACCGGACGCACCCATCATTCCGATGTAAACGTAGCTGATCGTCAAAATGCTAGGGCTGCCGTAGGGCGCGGCTGACACGGGGCCGATTGAAAACTCACCCGCCGTGTCGGGACGCTCGACTGGGTGTCCCGGCAGAAACGGCGCCAACTGCGGTGCGACGCCAATCGGTCCCATTCCCGGTCCGCCGCCGCCGTGTGGAATGCAGAATGTCTTGTGTAGATTCAAGTGACAGACGTCGGCGCCACACCGGGCGGGACTGCTCAGTCCGACCTGGGCATTCATGTTCGCGCCGTCCAGGTAAACCTGGCCGCCGTGCTCGTGGATCACGCTGCAGACTTCGCGAATCGTCGGCTCGAAGACGCCGTGCGTCGACGGGTAAGTGATCATCAAGGCCGACAAGTGATCGGCGTGCGCGGCTGCCTTGGCACGCAGGTCCTGCATGTCGATGTCGCCACGCTCGTCACATTGGATAGCTACCACCCGCATGCCGGCCATCACCGCCGAAGCCGGATTGGTTCCGTGTGCCGAGGTCGGAATCAGACAAACGTCCCGAACGTTCTCGCGGCCTTCGTTTCGCGCCATGTGTTCATGGTAGGCCCGGATGACGAGCAACCCGGCGTACTCTCCCTGTGCACCCGCGTTTGGCTGCAAACTGACGGCGTCGTACCCGGTGACCTCGCACAACCAGCGTTCGAGTTCGCGGAACATTTGGGTGTAGCCGCGCCACTGTGTATCCGGCGCGAAAGGATGCATGTGCGCGAACTCGGGCCAGGTGACCGGAATCATCTCGCTGGTGCCATTGAGTTTCATCGTGCACGAACCGAGCGGAATCATGGTGTGCGCCAACGACAAATCACGGCTCATCAACTTGAAGATGTATCTCAGCAACTGGGTCTCGCTGTGATACGAATTGAATACCTCGTGCGTCATGAATTCGCTTTGCCGAGTCAATCCATCGAGCTCGAGCATCCCATCGCCCTCGGCTTCCTCGAGCAGTTGTTCGATTTCAAATCCGGTGTAATGTCCAAAATTGAACGCGGCCAATAAATCCGCAACGAGCGCGCGGTCCGCCGTTTCGTCGAGAGTTACGCCGAGTGTTCCGTCGTCATACTCGCGGAGGTTGATATTTCGCTCTCGGGCGGCATCGGCAACCTGGCGTGCCGCGTGCGTTCGTCCCTTTCCCAGCCGGATTCGGATGGTGTCAAAGACGGGCCCCGAGGCGAGAGTATGGTGACCAAGCCTTGCCAGTCCTTTCACCAACGCGCACGTGTAGGCTTGTGTCCGCCGTGCGATTTGCTTCAATCCCTCCGGCCCGTGGTAAACTCCGTAGAACGAATTGATGATGGCCAACAATGCCTGGGCGGTGCAAATATTGCTCGTCGCCTTGTCGCGCCGGATGTGTTGCTCGCGGGTTTGAATTGCCATCCGCAGGGCGGGTTGACCTTGCGCGTCTTTCGAGACACCGATGATCCGCCCGGGTAATTTACGAGCATGTTTTTCATGCGTCGAAATGAACGCGGCATGCGGGCCCCCGAGACCCATTGGTACGCCAAATCTTTGGGCATTACCGACGCAAATGTCGGCACCCCACTCGCCGGGCGGTTTCAGCAACGTCAACGCGAGGATGTCGGCGGCTGCTACGGTCATACAGCCGTGTTGTTTCGCGCTCGCTGCTACATCGCGATAGTCATTGATCTTTCCGTCCGTTGTCGGATATTGGACTAGCAACCCACACAGTCCCCCTTCACCGTGCGCAAAATCAATCTCTCCGATCGGCCCGATCTTCAAGTCAATGCCCAGACCGTCCGCCCTTGTTTGCAGTAACGCGAGTGTCTGCGGATGACAATCGTCACTCACCCAGAAACCATTCTTCTTGTGCGAAGCGATCTCGCTGCACATCGACATGGCCTCGGCCGCCGCGGTGGCCTCATCAAGCAAACTGGCACCGGCCAGCGGCAATCCGGTCAAGTCGGCAATCATCGTCTGGAAATTTAGCAGGGCCTCGAGCCGGCCTTGCGAGATCTCTGCCTGATACGGGGTGTACTGGGTGTACCAACCGGGGTTTTCCATCACGTTTCGGAGGATCACCGGAGGCGTCACGGTCCCGGTGTAGCCCATTCCAATGCACGATCGGTAAACCTTGTTTTTCGCGGCGATCGTCTTCAGCCCCTCCAGAAATTCTCGCTCCCCGCGCGGTGCTGGAATGTCAAGCTCGCGTTCGAGCCGTATGTCGGCCGGGATTGTTGCATCACTCAGCGCATCGAGCGAATCGAATCCCAGGGCGGCAAGCATCACATCGATTTCTTCCTCCGTCGGCCCGATGTGTCGTCTGGCAAATCCATCGGCATAATCAAGCACACGGCTTAATTGCTGATCCGTTCGATTCGAGGAAGAAGAGTTCACGTTCGTTGCAATGCTCATCATGAAGACTGCGTAGTGAGAGACCGAAAAAACAGCGCGCTGAACGTCGCGATGACGCTCGTTGAAATCGTCGCCCTTGGAGACTTCCATCGGCAACGAGACTTTCTTCGGCAACGTCTTTGCCGCCGCGTGGACCAATTCCCACATCCTAAGTCAGCGCCGCGGAGGTGTCAGCGGGGCGAGAGAGTAAAACGCCAAGCACCCCGTTTATCGCAGCCGATCCAGCCAATCGGGCCATCGAAACAGACCGCAAGGGTCGACTACAATGCGGCCTGACCCGGTAGTCTCCTCCAATCCCATCGCATTTGTCCATCGTGACCAGATTGAACAAGTACGTCATTCTTGCGCCGTTGATCGTCGCCGTTACGTCCATTGCGGCCGGCGCCGACGGCGCAGTGCCGGTGCAGATCGATTTCGCACGCGAAGTGTTGCCAATCCTGTCGGAGAAATGTTTCGTTTGTCACGGTCCCGATACCAAAATCGATGAAACGGATTTCCGTCTCGATTCGTTTGAAGCGGCGACCGAGGACCGAGGTGGCTACCGTGCCATCGATCCAGAGAATCCCGACGAGAGTGAACTGTTGGCGCGGATTCACTCGGAAGATGACCCCATGCCTCCGGAATCGGCCAAACCGCTTTCGGTTTCCGAGCGCGATCTGATCACGCGCTGGGTCAAGCAGGGGGGCATGTACGCAAAACACTGGGCATTCGTTTTGCCTGAGAAGGAACGGGGATTTCCCAGCCTCGCTCAGGCCATCGACACCTACATCGGCGAGAAACTAACGGCGGCCGGCATCAACTTCTCACCCGCGGCAGATCGCGCTACGCTCGCCCGGCGTGTTGCACTGGTGCTGACCGGGCTGCCACCGGAACCGGACCAATTGCAGCGGTACCTCAAGGATGAAAGCGACGGGTCCTATGACAGGCTTGTCGACGAGCTTCTTGCCAGCCCGCGGCTGGGCGAACACCAGGCACGGTATTGGCTCGATGCCGTTCGATACGGTGATACGCACGGGTTACACCTGGATAACCGGCGCGGGATCTATCCGTATCGCGATTGGGTCGTTCGTGCGCTGAACGAGAACTTGCCGCTGGACGATTTCATTACCTGGCAATTGGCGGGCGACCTGTTACCCAATCCGACGTTGGCCCAACAAGTCGCCACCGGCTTCGTGCGATTGAATCCAAGCACCGGCGAAGGGGGCGCGATCGCTGACGAATTTCAGATGAAGAACAACTTCGACCGCGTCGAGACACTTGGCACCGTATTCCTTGGGCTGTCGCTGACCTGCGCCCGATGTCACACGCACAAATACGATCCCATCGAGCAGACCGAGTACTACCGTCTACTGGCGTTTTTCAACAACACCGCAGAGCCGGCGCTTGACGGAAACTCCTATACCTACGGGCCTACGGCGCGCGTGCCTGAGAATCAATCGGCGTGGGATGAATGGACAACGTTGACGACCGAAAGTAACCAGCTGCTTGCCAAATTGCCCGACGCCGAATTGGATGTCGCAAGCCTCGTTCGCTTTGCACAACAACGATCGCAGTGGTCGACGAGTCAATGGCGAATCAGCAAGCCGGTTCCCGCGGACGATCCGAATCCGCCGGCAACGACAACTCAAATTCCGGACGCACAGTGGAGCGAAGCAAAGGGTTTGCCGGGCATCATCTCGCAGCGCGACGCCCGGGGCAAACTTCCCAATGAGAACCAGGTGGTTTGGGTCGCTTTTGAGGTGGAAGTTCCCGTCGAGCAAACAATCGACATCACATTCGGTGGCGCCGATGGATCGTACCTCTTGCTCGACGATGCGAATGTTCCCGCGGCCGAAAAACAGAATGGCCTTCAGGCCGTGCACTTGCCGCTGACCCTTTGGCCGGGCAAGCATCAGGTACGCATCGCGATCAATGGCCACGCGAACATGTCGCAGCTTCAAGTGACGATCGATAACCGTTGGGATCCCCTGGCGAAAACAAAAGACTGGTCATCGTTGAGCGTTCGTCAGCAGCTGCGGATTCTCGCCGATGAGCAGGGGCCGCTTGGGGATCCGGATCAGCGACGCCGTGCTGCGGAACTCGCACATGCGATTGGCCAGGCGGAAGCAAACTTTACGACGACGCTGGTCGCACGCGAGTTAACCGAGAGTCGACCAACGCGGATGCTCAAACGCGGCGAATACGATCTTCCCGTCGGTGATCCTCTTTCACCGGACGTGTTGAAGGTGCTCAATCCATTGCCCGAAGGTGTGCCGCGCAACCGGCTCGCTTTGGCTCGGTGGCTGACGTCATCCGATCATCCAATGGTACCGCGTGTTCTGGTGAATCGGATTTGGCAAAGGACGTTTGGGCGCGGTTTGGTTCGAACGCCGGAGGAATTTGGATTGCAGGGTGGCCAGCCGACGCATCCCGAATTGCTTGATTGGATCGCCGTCGATCTGCATGAAAGCGGTTGGAATTTGAAACAGTTGCTTCGTGAGATGGTAACGAGCCGTACATTTCGCCAACGTTCGGCATGGCGAACCGACATTGACGACCCGGAGAATCGCCTGCTCGCCCGGGCTTCGAGTTATCGAATGGACGCGGAGGTGTTGCGTGATGTTGGGCTTTGGGCGAGCGGTCTACTGGATACGCAAATGGGTGGTGAGGGAGTCAAGCCGTACCAGCCGGCCGGTATGTGGGCGGCGCTCGCGCACCCCGGCAGCAACACGAAGGATTATTCGCGGGACAAGGGAACTCCGCTCTACCGTCGCAGCCTTTACGTCTATTGGAAACGGACGAGTCCGCATCCGATGATGACGCTCTTCGATGCACCGGATCGGGAATCGAGTTGTGTGCGCCGATCTCGCACCAATACGCCGTTGCAATCACTCGGAATGTTGAACGAAACCCAGCGTGTCGAGATGGCCCGGGCGCTGGCGCAGCGGTTGATGCAGTTTGATCAGAAAGACGACGCAAGAATCGATCGGCTGTTCCGCATGCTGGCGTGCCGCGATGCAAGCGAGGCCCAGCGCGAGGCCAGCGTCCACTTGCTCGATCAATTGCGACGTCGTTACGCAGGTGCCACCGCCGACGCGGAAGCGTTGCTGCAGATCGGTGATGCCGCTCGCGATCCGTCGCTCGACCCGGCCGAGCACGCAGCCTGGACACAGTTGGCGATCACCATTCTCGCCAGCGATATCGCTATTGTGCTGTATTGATTGGCGACTGTGCCGGTGTGGTGATGTCGAGCACGCTGACCGGGGTGCGGCCGGTACGTCGACGCATCCACTGCTTCAATTCAAATTGCGTGCACCACGCGGCGTGGCGGAGCCTCGGTAGAAATTTGGGAGCGGTCGCCCGCATTCTCAACAGCCGCCGCGAAGATGTCGACAACCTTTTTTTGTATGTCTCGTCGCCACGCATGAAATCAATTCCGGCGAGATTATCACGATAAAGCTGAAGCAGCGTGTCGATCGCCACGAGGCGGCCCGGCTCCATGTCGCCAGCATCGATGTCGTATCCGGCACTGTACGAATACATGATTCGGTTCTTGCCGACGATATTCAACTCTCCCGCCAACGTGCGTCCCTCGTGCTGGATAACGTTCAAGTAGAGTTCGCCGCGCCGAAGCAACTCGCGGGAGACCGCGAATGAGAATTCAACGAACTTCGGATCGGCGAAACTGCCTTTTTCGCCGACTGAATTCCAACGTTTCTGGTGCAATTCAATAATCGATGCGAGAAACTCGTCAACCTGCGCTTCGTTTTCTGCGACGAGCCGATCCATGCAGCCTTCTTCGCTGATTTTTTCGCGCATCCGCCGCATCCGCCGGCGTTGAGTCTTGCCATGGTTTTTCAGATGCTCGTCCCACGAGGCGTCCGCGGGCTTGAACCACGTACTCATTCTCGACCGCGTGTGGAGCGCTGCACCGGCCGATTTCAATCCGCGGGCCAGCGCAGCCATTGGCTCGTCCCCTTCGACGACCCCGTCGATGTCGAGTGTGTCCCAGCCGCAATCCTTTTCGCATGCGATCGCCGACAGGTAAACGCCCATGGCTTCAGCAATCTGGATCGCGTCTCCATCGTCGGCGAGAACCGAAACGTGATCGCTGCAAGCGTCGCCGTCGCCCATCATGCGAAGCGTCCGATCGCCCCAATGCCGGTAAAGTGGTAACAATCCCCGCAGCGTGCCTGATTCATCGGTCGCAACTACGATTTCCGCCCGCTTGTCCCCGCCGTAGATTCGCCACCATGGGCCAAGCCACGACGTTTCTCGGAACGGAACGCCCCGAGCAAGAGCGTCCCATTGATCGCCTTTTCTTTCTAGAAAAGTGTCGATGTCGTGATCGATGTGGAATTGGAACATGGCGAATATCGGGGACCTTGCAGCGTGCATAGACAATCGATGAAAAACACCACACGAAAAGAGCGGTGGCGTCCAGAAAAACCTAGGCCGCTGCGGTAGCTCGGATCAACGCATCGGGCCCATTCGCATTACAATGCTGTCGCAGATTCACGGGGCAATCGATACATCCCGCTCAATCCCTACACGACCATCCTCCATCCTTCCACCGTGTCGCATGAAAAACGTCCGCCAAATCATGACTCTCATGAGCCTCACCTGTTTTTTGGTCACCTCGGCCGGACTCTCGTTTGCTGATTCGCCGGCAACCTGGTCAAGGTTTCACGGAGCCGACGGGAACGGATTCGTCGAGAATGGTGATATTCCCGCGACATGGACCGAAGCCGATTACACATGGCGGCGCGATCTCGGGTCCCGGGACGTGGGGTCGCCCATCGTGGTCGATGACAAGGTCTATTACCTCGTATCCAAGCCAGAAGAACAAGAGATCGCGATCGAATCGCTCGATCTTCGATCCGGACAACTGAGATGGACCAAGCCGTTTCCGCAGACTGATCACCATCTTCACTCGCGCAATACCTTCGCCTCGAGCACACCGGCGGCCGACCGTGATCATCTGTTCGTAGCCTGGGCCGACCCGGACCACACGTACTTAAAGTGCTTTGACCACGACGGCAACGAGGTTTGGTCGCGTGACTTCGGAACGTGGCAGTCGCAACACGGATTTGGTACGTCGCCACGAATCCTCGGGTCCATGGTCTTGTTGTTCAATTCCCAACAATCCGAGCAATTGAAACCTGGGCAACAGGCGGGCCGAAGTCGAATGATCGCTGTCGATCGCAAGAGCGGCGAGACCGTGTGGGAGACCCCGCTGGAAACAACACGGTCATGCTATGGTGTCCCGGCTGTCTACGGCAGCGGCGACACCATGCAGATCATTGCCGCGAACACGGGCAACGGAATGTTCGGTCTCGATCCGTCAACCGGGAAGATGCTTTGGAACTTGAACGTTTTTGAAATGCGATGTTGCAGCACACCCCTCGTCGCGGGCGACATCGCGATCGGGTCGAGCGGCAGCGGCGGCGGCGGAAATCACCTTGTGGGTGTGCGAATTCCGAAAACGGAAAACGAGAAACCGACCCAGGTGTACAGGATCGAAAGCGGGGCACCTTACGTGCCGACACCTGTGTTGAAGGACAACCGACTTTACATGGTTTCGGATGACGGAATCGCATCGTGCGTTGATGCCAAAAACGGAAAGCAGATTTGGAAGAATCGCGTGGGCGGTAACTTCGGATCTTCGCCAATCGTTGTGGGTGAAAAGTTGTTGTTGATCAGCCTCAATGGCGAGGCGACGATTCTTCACGCCGGTGATCGATTCCAAATCCTGGGCAAAGTCGATTTGGGCGGACCGGTCGCTGCCACGCCTGCCTATTCGCAAGGGCACCTGCTGTTGCGAGTCAACGACGAGATTCGATGTCTCGGCGGACAGGCAATTTGAGCGTCATCGGCGGGCTCACGCCTTCGCGTGTCACGAAGCTCCGGCCTGCCAAGGTCCAGTTTTTCCAGTACCCCTGTTCCAGTGCCCCACTTCACAGTGGCACAGAGAGATTAGCCCCGACAGACCGGAGCTTCGTGGCACTTCGGCGATGAGTCCGGCGGATGAGTGTCGCACTGCAAGCATGACGATTCACGGTGGGCAATTCGAACATTTTTCTGTCTGGAATGACAATAATTTCTCGTATTGGGCACGTTCCCTATGATTCGCAGTGAAGTGACGTCAGTCCGACACGTGTCGATGGCAGTTCTCGGCTTGTTGGCCACGGCGGTGATCTTGGGTCCGTCCGCGGCCCAAACGCCCCTGTCAGGGACGGATCGCCTGCTCGAAGAGCGACCGCTCGATGTCGTGATGGTCGAGGGAATCGATCGCTTCGCACTTCGAGAGTTGGAAATAGCGAAAAGGAAACGTCCTTCTCTCTGGACGCTCGACTACACGTCGTCGGATGCCTACGAAAGGAGTCTCCACCTATTTCGCGATCGATTTGCGCGGCTGATTGGCGTCGTCGATAACCGGGTGAAGGCAAACGGGATCGAATTGATCGCCACGACGACCACACCGTCGTTGGTGACCGAGAACGAAAGTTATGTGGTCCACGCCGTTCGGTGGCCGGTCCTCGACGGCGTCACAGCCGAGGGGCTGTTGCTCGAACCCAGCAAAGATCCGATCGCTCGAATCGTCGCGATTCCTGACGCCGATTGGACCCCTGAGATGATCGCGGGAATCGAAAACTGTGACACACACTTCGCTGCCGACCTGGCTGCAATGGGCTGTGAAGTGCTCGTGCCGACGTTGATCAATCGCGATCATCAATTCAGCGGCAACGCGGCCATCGACCGGCAAACAAACCTGACGCACCGCGAATTCGTATATCGCCAGGCCTTTGAGCTTGGACGACACGTGATCGGCTATGAGGTCCAAAAGGTTTTGGCGGCGGTCGATCAATTGGAATTGAGAAATGCGACCGCCGATTTGCCGATCGCCGTGGTCGGAGTCGGTGAAGGTGGGCTGCTCGCTTTTTATTCCGGCGCGATCGATAACCGTATCGACTCCACAGTGGTCAGCGGCTACATCGACCAGCGCGAAAAAGTCTGGACAGAGCCGATCTATCGGAACGTTTGGGGATTGTTGACAGAATTCGGTGATGCAGAAATCGCTGGCATGATTGCTCCGAGATCTCTGATCGTCGAGCCGACCCCGGAGATTCCCGAAGTGAACAGACCTCCCGCCGCGGGCCGCAACATCGCGGCGCCAGGTTCGATCGCGAAACTCGATCGCGACTCGGTTGGGACCGAAACGCAACGTGTCTCTCGCCACTGGACGAAAACGAAGGAGTGGAACGAGGGCGAGTTTGTTGTCATCAAACGTTCGGAAACGGATTCAAACCATGCTCCACTCGACACCGATGCCGTGGGCAAGATGGTTTCCTGGATCGTCGATTCGCCGCTGCCAAGCGTGACACGACCGCCGAGCGGACCCGATCGCCGCGTTGCATTCTCGGCCGACGATCGGCAACGCCGGCAAGTCAAAGAGTTGGTTGACTTCACCCAGAGATTATTGCGGCTTTCTCATCGCGAGCGCGACGCACGATTCGGCGCGATCGATCGGTCTTCACTCCAGGCGTGGGTCGCATCGGCCAAACCGGTTCGAGGGCAGGTCTACGAGGAATTGATCGGCAAACTTCCCGTGCCCTCGGTTGACCCGAAACCTCGGACGCGCCAAGTCATCGAAACAAGCGAATTCACGGGATACGAAGTTGTGCTCGATGTCTATCCGGACGTGATCGCGGCCGGCATTCTACTTTTGCCCCGCGATCTCGAGCCTGACGAGAAGCGACCGGTCGTGGTCTGCCAACACGGTCTCGAAGGCACGCCGATGGATACGATTGATGGTCCTGAATCAAAGGGCTTTCGCGCCTACAAGTCGTTTGCGGCGGAGCTCGCGCGGCGCGGATTCATCGTCTACGCGCCGCAGAATCCCTATCGAGGCCAGGACGCTTTCCGCACGCTGCAACGCAAATCAAATCCGCTTGCGCGGTCACTCTTCAGCTACATCATCCCTCAGCATCTCGTCACGCTCCGATGGCTATCGAGTCTGCCCAATGTTGACGCGGATCGAATTGGTTTTTACGGGCTTTCCTACGGTGGAAAAACGGCGGTTCGTGTTCCACCGATGTTGCCGCCAACCAAAGCGGAGCCCGGCTACTGTCTGTCAATATGCAGCGCCGATTTCAATGAGTGGGTTGCGAAAAATGCCTCGGTCGATGCACGCTTCAGCTACGTGTGGACGGGCGAGTACGAAATTTTTGAATGGAACATGGGCCATGTCGCCAATTACGCCGAATTGGCAATGCTGATGACGCCGCGTCCGTTCATGGTCGAGCGTGGCCATGACGACGGAGTGGGCATCGACGAATGGGTTGCATGGGAATACGCAAAGGTCCGGCGTCACTACAACAAACTAGGCATCGGTGATCGCACTGAAATCGAGTTCTTCAATGGGCCCCACACCATCAACGGCGCCGGAACCTACGACTTCCTGCATCGGCATCTGAATTGGCCGAAGGATTCACAGTAGGCAAAGATTCGCCTGCACGCACTCGCGCTTGCTTAAGTGCGAGAAAAAATGACTCGCCCACAGTGATTGTTTGCGTTTCGTCTCATGCCCGTGGATAGTGCATCGACTTGGAATCAAGTGCGGTCGCTAAGCCCGGCGTCAATTGCGGTAGTCGCGGTGACAACGGGTGCAATCGTCGCGGATTTTCGCGAGAAGCGAAGAGAGATGCCTAAAATCGGACGACGCTCGAATCTTGAGATCGTTCGATAGTTTGTAGGCGTGATTCCTCGAGCGTCTCATGATTTGCTTGAACTCTTTTGGTTCATCCTTCATGCCGTTGGTGCGGAGTAATTCATTGAAATACTCGCTAATCATCAAGGCCTCGTTCGCCGGTGAAACCCCAGCCTCCAACCGCGAGCGTTTCCATCCGGCTTTTTCGATCTCAATCAGCCGCTCGATCGAGCGGTTGATTTGAACCATTGATTCGAGGATGGGTCTCGCCTGGACCGCTTCGGGAAAAACGACCGATACCGAATCAAGGTTTTCGATCCGGCGGGTCGTTGCCACGGCTTCGTGCAGCCCTCGATAGGATTCGCTCGTCCCCGCGATTTTCAACAGCTCCCGTCCAGATTCACGGGACATGCGCCCCGATCCGATGCATGCGACCGCAGCCGCGGCGGGACCTCGATGCATCCCCTGGTGACAATGTATAAAAATCGGCCCGGGGAGCACGGCGACGGCCTTCGCCAGCTCGATCCTCCGGTCCTCGGAAATCCCTTCGTAGCCAAGCGGAAGGTGCACATAACTCAATTTGAATTCGCGAGCCAACAAAAGATTTGGCCTCGCGCCATCAACGCTGATTATCGTTCGCACACCGAGTTTTCGCAAAGCCTCGAACCCGGCATGTCCTTCGGGCGTCGCACCCATCAGCACGTCGTCGGTGATGCGAAAAGCGTTCTTCAGCGAGGGTAGTGCCAAAGGTTCGGGCGAATCAGCGCAGCAAAGATCGGCCTGCGAGATACCGACCGCAAGGACAATGGCGAAAGCGATGCAAGAAGCCACATTCATCGGCTTGATTCTAACAACTCGGCGCGGCGATGCTGGAGCCGACTCAACGAAGTTTTTCCAGGTCCGCGCGACTGTCCTCGTAGGTTTCACAAAACTCAAGCGCCCCGGGATCGGGGTCCCGACCCCATTTCTCACAAGCGTGTCGATAAATCTCGGGCCACCAATTGCGATGCTCGGTCAAACCCTTGTCGCGGTAGTCGCGCCAATGGCTGAGCACTTTGGACCAGCATCGATCACCGTATTCGAGCGCGTCGCTGAGCGAATCGAATCGTGGCACGTACCAACGGCGACCGATCTGGGCATGCAGTACCTCGTCCGCCCAGTCGAAATCCTGGAACAGAGCCGAGAGTGGATCTCCGCTCTTGGTCGCGACTTCCCACTCGTATCTTTTTCCCGTTCGCGGCATCAGCCCCTGTTCGATGAAAAACAGAACGCCGTGCCGCTCGCGCGCATCAAGCTGAAGGTTCAAATTCCGCGACCACGTGAAGTTGATCGGGATCGTGGTCCAATCGATTCCCTGTGCGACGAACCCGACCTCACCCATCATCGCGTGACGAGCTTCGTCCCAAAGCTGGCGCGACATCTCCATGTGAAAATCCCACGGTTCCTCGTCGCGCAATTCAACCAGAATACTCGCCATCATTTCCGGCACGTCGATTTCGCGTAACCGTTTGTAGTACATCATCAACGTCTTGTCGCGCGGTGAGAATGATTCATCGTAAAGAAACGCCTCGGGATTCACGCCGGCGTTATACGGGTCGGTGAACCGTTCGTCGCGGACCGGTTCCT